>NZ_JBHUOR010000044.1:0-106823 GCF_042686175.1 Kurthia populi
AAGCACTTTCATTGATCAACAATCGACCAAGAAAGTGCCTCAACTGGAATACCACACAGGATGCATTTGAATGTGAAGTGGTGCAGTTAATTTGACAATCTATCAGATAAAAAAGCAGGAATCGTAATAGACACGATTCCTGCTTTTTTTATTAAATCCCTTGAAGGAAATAAGCCAACACTCATTCCACTCAAAACATTCTAGCGATTACGACGGTTACGGTTACGTAAGAATGTTGGGATTTCTAATTCGTCTTGTTGAGACTGTTGTTGTTGTGTTTGTTGAGGCTGTGTTTGTTGCACAGGTTGGTGCGTTTGTTGTACAGGTTGTTGGTGCGTTTGTTGTGTAGCTGGACGTGATGGTTGCACTGGACGCTGGCTACCACCTTGACCATTTGGATACGCATTATGTGTTTCAGAGAAATCTGTCGCGATAACTGTCACAACGATTTCATCTTTTAAGTTATCATTGATTACGGCACCGAAGATGATATTTTCATCGTCGTCCGGTGCAGCAGCACTTGAGATGATGTCCGCTGCTTCTTGGACTTCAAATAAGCTTAGGCTTGAGCCACCAGTGATGTTTAATAATACACCTTTCGCTCCGGCAATGGATGTTTCAAGTAATGGACTTGAAATGGCTTTTTTCGCTGCTTCTTCTGCACGTTTTTCACCAGTTGCAATCCCAATACCCATCAGTGCTGAACCTTTGTTAGACATGATTGTTTTCACATCGGCAAAGTCAAGGTTGATTAAACCAGGTACAGCGATTAAATCTGAAATACCTTGGACACCTTGGCGTAATACGTTATCCGCTTCACGGAATGCTTCAAGCATAGGTGTATTTTTATCAACGATTTCTAATAGACGGTCGTTTGGAATAACGATTAATGTATCTACAGCTTCTTTCATCGTTGCAGTACCCGCTAATGCTTGAGATTGACGTTTACGGCCTTCGAATGAGAATGGACGTGTAACAACACCTACTGTTAAAGCGCCTAAATCACGAGCGATTTGAGCGATAACAGGAGCTGCCCCAGTACCAGTACCACCACCCATACCTGCAGTGACGAATACCATATCAGCGCCTTGTAGTGTTTCTTCTAGTTGTTCTTTGCTTTCTTCAGCAGCTTTTTTACCTACTTCAGGGTTGGCACCTGCGCCTAAACCACGAGTTAGTTTATCCCCGATTTGTAATTTAATATCTGCTTGCGATGTTAATAATGCTTGTGCGTCGGTATTAACTGCGATAAATTCTACACCTTGTACCCCATGTTCAATCATTCGGTTTACTGCGTTGTTACCGCCGCCACCAACACCAATAACTTTAATTACTGCTAGTGGGTTTTCGTTCTGTTCGAAACCAATCATCTCTATTCCTCCTATTTCTTCAGTCACTATCTATCGTTATGAAACGTTAATTAGTCTAAAATCCCTTTGAAGATTTTCTTTACTTTATCGCTGAATTTTTCTTTTGGTTGATGATTTGTTTCTTCATAATCATCTCGTGGTGCTGATTGTTGGTACTCCATTTGCTCTTGTTCATGCGATGGTTGTGCTGTACCTAACATCATATCATTTGAAGGTTGATTGAAATCACCTTCGTATTTATTGTAAAACTGATTATCAGCGTGTGCGTAACGAATTAAATTCACAGCTGATGTGTATTCAGGGTCACGAACGCCAATATATTGAGGTGCTGCAATACGGACACGCGTTTGTAGACAATCACGTACGAGTTGTGCGATACCTTCTAATTTAGCAACGCCACCTGTTAATACGACACCACCTGGTAAGCCTGAAAGATTTTGACGATAGAATTCATCTAAAATCAATTCGAACAGCTCTTCAAGACGCATACTAATAATTTCAGAAATATAGCGTTGGCTAAATTGTTCTTTTGCATCTGCCCCAATGACAGGCACATCGAAAACTTCATTATCCGATGCTTCATTGAAATAAGCATGACCATATTCTAGTTTGATTTTTTCAGCTTGCTCCGTCGATGTGCGCAGTACGAGTGATAAATCCTTCGTAATATTTTCGCCACCTACTGGAATAACCGATGCATGTAGTAATTGATCGTCTTTAAAGACTGCGATTGTCGTTGTTTCGCCACCGATATCAATCAATGTCGTTCCACGATTTCGTTCATCTTTTGTTAACGCAAATGTGCCCGATGCTAACGGTTGCAAGTAAATTTCTTGGATATCTAAGCCTGCTTTTTCTACACAACGTAAGATATTGTGTAACACCGTTTTAGATGTTGTAATCATCGTTGCATCTACTTCAAGTCGAATGCCTAGCATGCCGCGAGGATCTTTAATTTCTGATACGCTATCTACTGTGTAATAGCGAGGTACTAAATTAATATGCTCACGATCTGGTGAAAGAGACATCATCTGAGCAGCGTCTAATACGCGGTTTACATCATCAGACGTAATCTCACGATTTTCATCGTTCTTCACGACAGCTACGACGCCCTTTGTATCTTGAAGTATCACATGAGCTGCTGGAATTCCTAAAATCACCTTATGTATAGACATACCGATCATTCGTTCAGCTTGGTCCACTGCACGTTTTATCGATTGTACTGTCGCATCAATATCCACAATGCTTCCTTTACGAATGCCTGTAGATTTCGCATTTCCTACACCAATAATGTGTACGGTCTCATCACTGACTTCGCCAATAATACATTTTACAGATGTAGAACCAATATCTAATGATACATATACTTCTGGTTCACCCATTAAGGCACCTCCTTATAAAATGATTTTTTATTACCTTATAGTTTATTGCAAAACTTTTTTATTGTCTAAAGATAGTATGAAAAACAACTTTTTAGTATGAAATTCGCTATACCTTTTCCCTACATTTCTTATATAGAAACACTGTATACTCCGTATTATTTCATATTTTTCAAAAGATTACACGCCACAGCAGGAAATATTCACAAATTCACTATTTTTAATACTTCTTAAATGAATTAGCAACCTCCATGTTGTAGACGCCTTTTTGAGTGCCACCTTTTTTCGCACGTTGCACCATTGCCGGATAGTACTGGAGCTTATATGCTAAATTTTTAACATCGATGTAGACGATATTACCATCCGTCATATAGAGCTTCGCATATTCACCGTATTTCTTTTCAATATTTGGTGAGATTTCCGAAATGGAATGAAGCAACTCAGCATCTAGTTGACTCAATTGTTTCACCGCGTTTTGACGTTTTTTCTCATTACTGAAACCTGTCATAATCGGCATATCAATTTCAGTGACCTTTTTTGATGTCGGTAAAATTGCACCATTTTCCAATACATATTCAATACGATTTGTACTATCACGGACATATGCAACTGGCTTATACTCCGTAATTTTTACATGAATATCACTTGGCCACACACGACTGACAACTGCTTTTTTTACTGTTTTTTCTTGTGACAATCGTTTTTCAACAACACGATTTTTATAACCCCAAAGAGAGTCCCCAGCATGTAAATCACTTTGCTGCTCATAATACTCCGCTGACTTTAACGTTGCGCCTTTCACCGTTACGCTGTCGATATGGCTAATCGGCAATTGTAAGTAAAGAAGTGCGAGCAGACACACCGCAAGGATACTCATAATGATGGCAAACTTTTTCGTATGCTTGTTCATCTTTTTGGGTGGACGCTTTTTTTTCTTCGGCTTGTTTGACGAAGTCATATCATTAGCGGCCTCTTGCAACTTAGAAAATTCGATAATTTTCTCCATGTGCTACTCACTTCTTTCTTCGTTTATTGCTGTAACGCCTCTACTGCTTTGACGAAGCGCTCGCCACGTACTTCAAAGCGAGAATATTGATCCCAGCTTGCACATGCTGGCGATAGTAAAATAACATCGCCTTCGTTTGAAACAGCATATGCTTTTTCTACAGCATCTTCAATCCACTCAGCACGTTCAATTGTTTCAACGCCACAAGACTTCGCAAATTCTGCAAAACGTTCCGCTGTTTCACCTGATACGACAACGGCATGAACATTTGGCATAAATTCACGTAATTCTTCAAATGAATGTCCACGATCTAAACCACCTGCTAATAACACAATTGGTTGTTTGAAAGCTGACAATGCACTGCGTGTTGCAAGTGTATTTGTCGCTTTTGAGTCATTGTAAAATTTACGACCATTCCACGTTGTCACAAATTGTGTACGGTGTTCTACGCCCGCAAATGTCGCTAGAACGTGTTCCATCGCTTGTTGTGGTGTATCAAGTAATTTTGCTGCTGCAATCGCACACATCGCATTCTCAACATTATGCTTACCTGGTAGTGCAATCATGTCACGCGCCATTAGCACTTCTCCATTCCAGTAAATATTGTCAGCATCACAGCTAATCCCTTGTTCAAGGATGCGTGTTGATGAAAATGGAATTTTTTGTGCTTTTGATTTCGCCGCATATGATGATACGATTTCTTGGTCTGCATTATAGATTAAGAAGTCTTGCTCATCTTGGTTACGCGTTACATTGAATTTTGCTTTCGCATATTCTTCCATTGTGCCGTGGTAATCGATATGTGCTTCAAATAAATTCGTCCAAATCGCAATATGCGGTTTAAATTCATTTGTGCCCATTAGTTGGAATGATGATAATTCCGTGACGATGACATTGTCTTGCTGTGCTTTTTCAGCAACGCCACAAGCGACCGTACCGATATTGCCAGCGATTAATGGTTTTCTATTACCTTCGTTCAAAATATTAAATAACAATGTTGTTGTCGTTGTTTTACCATTTGAACCAGTAATCCCAATCATTGGTGCTTCACTTACTAGATAAGCTAATTCCACCTCGGTCCATACCGGAATGCCACGTTCAATTGCATCTTTAACGATGATATTTGAATAAGGAATACCTGGGTTTTTGACAACGACTTCGAAGCCCTCATCAAGTAAATCTTCTGGGTGACGACCACAAATCACATGCATACCTTGCTCTAAAAGACGTTTTGCATCGTCATTGTCCTCAAATGGTTTTGAGTCATTGACCGTTACAAATGCGCCTAATTTGTGTAATAATTCCGCTGCTGCCACGCCACTTTTTGCTAAGCCTAATACTAATACTTTTTTATGTTCGAACATTGTTATTTTTTTCATCCTATAAAACCTCCGCAACCACTGCAATCACTGCTACGATTACTCCAACGCCCCAGAATGTAAGCACAACGCGCCACTCTGACCAGCCAGATAATTCGAAGTGGTGATGAATTGGGGTCATTTTAAATACACGTTTCCCTGTTTTTTTAAATACCGCTACTTGGATCATAACAGAAGCTGTTTCTACTACGAATACAAGCCCGATAATTAATAATAAAATTTCTTGGTGCGTTAAAATTGATAACGTCGCTAAAGCGCCACCAAGTGCTAATGAGCCTGTATCCCCCATGAAGACTTTCGCTGGGTTTTTGTTGAAGATAAGGAAACCTAATAATGAACCTGCTACCGCAAAGGCGAAAACAGCTAAATCATACTGTTCTTGTACGAATGCGATAATGGCATACGCTAAGAAAGCAACAGCTCCTGTACCTGATACGAGACCATCTAGACCATCTGTTAAGTTCACAGCGTTTGAGAAGCCAACTAACCAGAAAATCATGAATAATACATATACCCATCCTAAATGAATTGAGCTATCTGTGAATGGAATGTGTAGTGCATTTTCAAAACCACCAACATTCGTAATTAAGAAGTACGCTACGATTGAAATGATGATTTGTAAAATTAATTTTTGAATCGACGTTAGTCCTAAATTACGTTTGAAAAATACTTTCATTCCGTCATCTAGGAAACCAACGATACCAAAGCCAAGAAGCACGATTAATAATGCAACAGATTCTGCTGAAATTAAGCCCTTCCCTGCCCCGATAATTAATGTTGTTAAAATAATTGAAATTAAGAAGATGATACCACCCATTGTAGGTGTACCCGCTTTTTTCATGTGAGATTTTGGACCTTCCTCACGAATACTTTGACCAAATTTCAAGCGGTGTAATGCAGGGATTAACATCGGTGCAAGAATCGCTGAAATGGCGAATGCGACGATTAACGTCAAGAAAACTAATGATGCTGACATGTTTTTATTGCTCCTTTTAAACTTTTAAATACGTTATCTATCATAGTAGTTTCACTTTAAAATTAAAAGGTTTTTTCTAGAAAAGCCCTTTACAAATTCATCACAATTATGACTAAGCGATAACATTGTTCATTTTCAATATGAAACAGGAAAAAACCGAGCGTGGGCACGGTTTTAAATTCCCTGACATATAACTGTCGCCTAAACGACTATTTTTTTGTTTTTTTTGTACTTTTTGCATCCGTTTGCTTTAATGTAAGGGTTAGTTTTGAATCGGCATCTAAGGTTGTACCTTCTGGCAATGACTGTGTTGTCACAAAGCCCTCCCCTTTTATTGTAAACTGATGACCACTAAGTGACTGATAGGTTAATACATCACGCAGTGACCAGCCTTTAAACGAAGGTAGCTGAATGGTATCACTATCTGTTTTTAAGAACAGATGTGCACCCTCTAATACTATTTCGCCTTTTTCTGGATATTGTTGCACAATTTGCGTACCATTCTCACCGAGTATAATTGGTGTTAATTTTTGAGCTGCTAATTCTTGTGTCGCATCTTCAACGCCTAATGCTACATAGTCGCTCACTTCTACATCCTCTGCACGTTCTACTTCTTCCGGCTCAACATTTAAATATTTTAAACTACGGTCCATGACGGAATTAAATACTTCTGACGTTGGATCTGAGCCAACATATTTTTCGCCGAGCTTCGGTTTCTTAACAGCAATGTACATCACTAGTTCTGGATCATCTGCCGGGGCACTACCTAAGAAGGAATACAGGAATTGATTTTTCCCCCATGAATAGCCGCCACCCGCTTTAGGAATTTGTGCGGTACCCGTTTTACCGGTTACTGTATAATCTTCACTCGCAAATTTTTGAGCCGTTCCGTGTTCGGATGTAACGGTTGTCGCTAATGTCTCACGTACTTCTTTAGCCGTTTCTGCTGAAATTGGCTGGCCTTTAACAGTCGGTTCATGTTGCTCAACCGTTTTACCAGTGTTAGGGTCGACAATTTTTTCAATGACATACGGCTGCATCATCTTGCCATCATTTGCAATGGCTGAATAGGCTTGAATCATTTGAATTGGCGTCGCCGTTGATCCTTGACCATAGGCCGTTGTGACAACATTGATTGGGTATTGATTTAACAATTTACCCGACACTTCACCAGGTAAATCAATTCCTGTCTTCGTACCAAAACCAAATGTTTTCAATGAATCCATAAATGTTTCAGGACCAATTCGTTTTAGTAAGTTCGCCATCCCTACATTTGAAGAGCGTTGAATCCCTTCTAAATAAGTAATGCGACCCCAACCACTCTGATTACTATCACGAATCGTGGAATCATATACTTTGTATTGTCCTGATTGGAATGTGGCATTTGGCTCCCAGTTACCATTTTCGATTGCTGTTGCAAGCGTAAAAGTTTTCATTGTAGAGCCCGGTTCAATCGTTTGTTCTGTTAAATAGTTCGCCCAGCTATTTTCTAAGCCTTCACGCGTTTTCAAGTTAAACGTTGGGCGCTGTGACATCGCTAAAATACGACCCGTTTTAGGATCGGCTACAATGGCCATCATCGATTCAGGATTGTATTTCTTCTGCACCTCTGACATAGAATCTTCTAAAAAACTTTGAATCATTTTATCAAGCGTTAGATAAATATTTTGACCGTCTTTGGCCGGTACGATTGTTTCATCCTTCATCGGTAATAAACGACCCCAGAAGTCACTTTCATATTCAAGTTTTCCGTTCGTACCCGATAATTCATCGTTGTACGTTCGTTCAATGCCCATCTCTCCACTTACTTTACGTGTAAATAACTGTGTCTCTTTATCACGAACTTCCTCTTCCTTGACAATCCCTACTAAATTGGATGCGAAAATGCCATTCGGATAAAAGCGCACAAGTTGCGTCTCGAAATTAATGCCTGGTAACTCTTCTGCTTCAATTTTCTTTTTTACACTATTCGGCAGATTGCGTCCTGCCTTATTAAACTCAACTTGATATCGATCAGCCTTTTGAGCCTTCACGATAATTTCACGAATTTCAGCTGGCGATAAATCAATATATTTTGAAAGCACGCGTGCTGTCTTATCGACATCTACGACGTGATAATCTTCTTTTAAATCTTTTGAAATCTCGGGCGTAATAATAGCATACATTTTATAGCGTTGTTCATCTTCCGCAATAATCGAGCCATTACGGTCCATAATCTTTCCGCGTGTCGCAGATAAATTTTCCTGCTTTGTATGTTTTTTCGCTACCGAGGCGGCCAAATCACGGCCTTCCGCTGAACCTGTCGCTTGGATTAAGGCAATCCTTACAAACATCAATAGAAAAAGGAGCCCAAAAATGCCTAGCATTAAAAAGGCTCCCCATCGATTTCCGAATACACTTTGTCGTTTACGTTTTGTCATTCTCCTGACACTACCTTCACTTTCGAATCAGATGTTAAGCCTAAAGCTTTTGCCTTCTTCATAATGCGCTCCGGTGTCGATAAGCTACTTACCTCATTTGATAATTCGCTATTTTCTAATTTAATCGAGTCAATTTTCTTTTCTGTTTGACTCATCTTTACAGACGTCGATTGGATTGACGATAGAGTGTTTAAATTCATCACAGCAAAAATAGCAATAATACTCATCATCACTACAAAACTCAACTTTTCTGCTTTTGACCATTTGAAAATTGAAATTTTACGACGGGTCTGAGGCTTTTTCTTCGGTTGTGGGGTAGGATTAAAATCTGGTTGTTGTTCAATATACGGTTGTTGTATGTAATCCTGCTTTGGTTTTGCTAATGCCATCTAAACGACTCCTCTCTAAGCTTTAATACGTTCGATAATACGTAATTTCGCTGAACGTGAGCGATTGTTTTCTTCTAATTCTTCATCACTTGGTAAAATCGGTTTGCGCGTTACCAATTTAAAGTCTGGTTTTAAATGCTCCGGAATAACCGGTAAACCTGGTGGTAAATCTGGTAGCGACGATTTTTCTTTAAACAATGTTTTACATAAACGGTCCTCTAATGAGTGGAATGTAATCACACTCACGCGGCCCTCAACATCGATTAAATCAAGTGCTTGTTGTAATGAATCCTCGGCTGCCCCTAGCTCATCATTTACGGCAATACGGATTGCTTGGAATACGCGTTTTGCCGGGTGCCCACCTTTACGGCGAGCTGCTGCTGGAATACCATCTTTAATTAGTTCAACAAGTTGGCTTGTCGTTTCGATTGGCGCTTTTGCACGCGCTTCCTCAATTTTACGAGCAATTTGTTTTGAAAATTTTTCTTCGCCATAACGATAGAAAATACGAACAAGATCTGAATAATCCCATTCGTTTACGACGTGGAATGCTGTGAGTGCAGCGGTTTGGTCCATACGCATATCTAGTGGCGCATCTTGGTGATAACTAAAGCCGCGCTCCGCCACATCAAGTTGTGGTGAAGATACCCCTAAGTCATATAGAATGCCATCAACCGTTGTGATACCTAGTGCTGATAATTCCTGCTGAATATAGCGGAAGTTTGAGTGCACAAAAGTCACGCGGTCTAAATATGGTGCTAGTCTTTCTTTTGCATTGTCGATTGCAATTTGGTCTTGGTCAAAACAAATTAACCTACCTTCGTCCGACAGCTGACTTACGAGATATTCACTGTGTCCAGCGCCGCCGAGCGTACAATCTACATAAATGCCATCAGGACGAATGTTCAAACCATCGACTGTTTCTTTTAATAATACGGTTGTGTGATTGAACATTTTAAGTCCTCCAAAATCAAAATATCTTATTATACGCGTTTACTAACCTAGTACCGCACGTACTGAAAAAGTAAACGCGTATAATGAATAAGTGAAACATCGTACAGCAATATATTCCCCAATACCCCTATTTTCAAAAGCTATTTTGAAAAAATATACCGTTAACCCTATAAACTATCCCACTTTATACAGTAAATGTACCACATTCGTCGTTTTTACTCTACAAAATCCTGTATAATTGTGCAAAATTCCAAAAAAATAAGCATTTAATCCCTATTAAAAGATTATAATATGATAAATTTCACATTGATACCTTAAAAAAGTAATTAATATTATGCTTTTATGCCTTTTAGGACGTTAAAAATTAAAAAAAGATGCTATCAAAGCATCTTTTTTAGTGTTATAAATAAACAATTTGATGACGACCATCAATTGTATACGGTAATGTCAGTAAATCATCTACTAATGTCATACCATAGTCATTTAAATATGGATACGGTGTATACGTACGTTCTTGGAAGCCTCCAAGTGGTAATAAATCACGTTCGATATCTCCAAAGCGACGCATCGCCACATCATGTTTCATTAATACTTCTTGCTCAATCTTACGCATCATAAAATCAAGCTGTGATTTATGGAAGTTTAAGTTTTTATCAACGAGCGTATTAACATGTAAATCATTCGCAATTAAATGCTCATGCAATGCTGCATATTGTTTTTCAATTAAACGTTTTGTTGTTTCAAGCGTTTGCTGTGCTTCTTTGTCATATACTTGCGCTTTAAAGCTTTCGCGTAAGTCGTCTACTTTTCCTTCTAACGCATCTTTTACCGTTAACTGCAAATCATCAAGTAGCGCCTGTGTATGTGATGTTACCATCGTAATATTTAAACGTGGTGTGAATACCGGTACTTTCATGCCTAATGTCTCAAAACCCTCTTTCAGCGTTGACCAATAAGCAAGCTCACCAGGTCCCCCAACAAATGATAGTACTGGAAGCACCATATCTTGCATCATTGGACGTGTCACTACATTATTACTGAAGTGGCCCGCCGCTGCTTGTTGTTTCATTTCATCTACTGTGAAGTGAACATTCGCCGCATGATTTAAAAACTTACCATCCTTACGCACTAATAAGTAGCGTGCGCCGTCCTCTGTGTAAAATAAGTTTGCCGCATCTTCTGTAGCACCGATTGGCATTGGATAGCCAAGTTCGACCAAATGCGCTTCACGCGCTGTAACAACTTTGGCGATTTCTTCTGAATGGTCGATTAATCGTTCAAAATAGGGTGCTTCGTATGCGCGTAGCTTTTCATCCGCCGCATCCAGCATTAATAAGCCATACTCTTTAAATAACCCGTGCATTAAGCGTACAAAGAAGTCTGTAAATGTCGTTGTTTGCTCAACTTCCGCTAACACGCTCGCTAATAAATCTTTCGTGTACGCTGTTTCGCCAAAGGATGCAAAAATTTCTTTCACCCATTCCGTTAATGCCACGCGGTCAAGCACTGTATACGATGCCTGTTTTTTATGCTTCGTTTTTTCACCAAAATTCACTTTATGTAATGTGCTTGTGAATGTATGGTTAATTTCATCGATATCATGATCTTCCCCAGCAATCCAAAAGACTGGTACAACAGGTACACCGAGTTTTTCACGCTGCTCATTAGCTAAGACGATGACCGTAATCGCTTTATGTACAGAATAAAGCGGTCCTGTTAATAACCCAGCTTGCTGTCCACCAACAACGGCTACCGCATTCTCTTCTAATTCTTTTAAATGTTGCTCATCTTTTGGTGATAAGCCATATGGCGCCATAAAGTCGCGGATAATGTCGGCTAACTCCTGACGACGCACGGGATGATTTTTTAAATCATTCAGACGTTGTTCAAACGCTTCTTGTGTTTGTTCATAATGGAAAAAGGCTGCTACATCCCCTTGTTGTTGATAACTATTTAATAAAGGGTTTGTTGCCTTTAACTCAACTTGTTCCAATCTCATAGTCGCTCTTACTCCTCTTCGAATGTTTCACTCCTAGTAGCAGTATATCATTTCCTACTTTGTGAAATATATAAATGTGCTTACGGCATAAACAAATGCATGACCCATAACACAATATAGATAAAGCTATATAATAAAAAGACGATGCGCCAAGTGCGCTTTAATACGCCTAAAAATTTCAGTTCTTCTTTCATGCGCCATTCAAGCGTTGTCATAAGCATTAACAACACAACAGCAACAATCCATGTGAGAACACCTAAATCGACATCAAAATAATTTTTTGCGAGCTGCGGTATGGAAAAAAGCAACACAAATGTTGTAATATCTGCTGCTGCACCAAATGCGCGATGGCCTTTTTTGATTAGTTTCATAAACAGAAAAACGATTAAAAAGATGCCCCATGGAAATTGGGCGCATAATTCAAAAATTGTCGACAATATGCCCATTCCATCCACCCCCCTTTTTTTACCTTATGCAAGTATAATAATGTTTGAAGCTAAAATGCAAATCGAATTCAATTTTACAACATAAAAAAAACGAAGACCTCTCTTGCTAAAACACGAGAAATCTTCGTTTAAAACCATGCATTATTTTTTGTTTTTTGATAGAAAACGATCGACTGCTGCTAAATGCGGCTCTTGCTCCCAAAGTAGTGAACATGTGGCCACCTCTTGTTGAATACGTGTATAAAGTCCGGCATTTTTCCACTTACGAATCTCCATCTCTTTGTACGCCTTATGGACACCTGGCTCCACTTTACGCATATCCTCAATAAATTCTTCAAGAGCATTTCGAGGCTCCCCCTCAAAGACGCGCATTGCCCAGCCAATATCATATAGTTGCTGTGCAGGATATGTTTTCGCATCTACTAGCATTTTGAGTGCGCGGTCATGACGCAGCCCGCGCTCAAATAAGTACGTTCCGCCACCCCAACCGGTCGTAATGGCAAGTGTCCCTTGAATAAAGCCACATTTCGCTTCGGCAGCCACGAGACGGAAATCACAAGCTGTAGCAATCTCACAGCCGCCCCCTACTGCTGTGCCATTAATTAATGCGATTGTCGGTACAGGAAGTGTCGCCCATTCATATAATAGTTCTGCCATCTTCGACAACATGCTTGACGCTTGTTCTGCCGTCGTCAGCGTATGAAACTCAGATAAATCCCCACCTGAGCAAAATGCGCGGTCTCCCGTGCCTGTAATGACTAAAAAACGTACTGTATCATGTGTATGTACATAATCAATTACTTCACGGAAGCCATCCATCACGTCATCATTAATTGCATTACGACGTTCTGGACGGTCAATTGTAAACGTTAAAACGCCATCTACTTCCTCAAAAAAATACCCCTTTGTCATCTCTATCACCCTTTGTTTATTTTTTCGGAAACATACCTGTATAATAGCAATTTAATAAGAAAGTTGGCAATAGTGGAAAATTTTTACGTCCTATGATAAAAAAAGAACGTAGTACCGATTAACAGATACTACGCTCTTTTATGTGTGTGTGAAACTAGATTTTTTCCATGAATTACCGGGTCAGACCCGATATTAAAAAGGCCGCCAAAGAGCCATGGTCTCTCTAGCGGTCTCTCTCAGTTGAAAACTGAAATTATTTGCTGATAACTTCTTTACCTTTGTATGAACCACAAGCTTTACATACGTGGTGAGCAAGTTTTAGTTCGCCACAGTTAGGGCAAGCTACCATACCCGGTACAGCTAATTTGATGTGCGTACGACGTTGACGTTTCGCAGTTTTAGAAGTTCTTCTAAATGGTACAGCCATGAATGGCACCTCCTTACAGATTCTTATTCATCTGTTTGATCAAAAAATTTAGCTAAATTAGCTAATCTTGGATCTACTTTTTTTTCGTCATTTTGTTTCTGACGAGTCAAATCTTCTTCCGACATAATCGACCAATGATCGTTTTTCGGATTCATAATTTGTGCATCTTCCTTATACACTTGCATTGGAATCTCTAATAAAATTAGTTCTTCCAATACAGGGTCGACATGGATAACATCGCCCTCTACAGGGTGAATATTATCTTGTTCATCATGACCAGCCATATCTCCCCAGCGGAAAATTTCCACCATGTCGATGTCGATTGGGTAAATGACGTCTTCCCAAGTTCGCGCACAAGGAAGCGTTAGCGTCGTCGTCACGCGAAAATGACAATTCATTTGCTCTGAACCGAAAGTCGCTAAACCTTCGACATGTACAGGAGCAATTGTGCGAATGTCGCTATTGCGTTCCATTACGCTATCCAGTTGAACATCAGCGTTCACTGGCATCCCGCTTTGGCGATATTTCGATAATTGTGGGATTGCCCATTTCATATATATTATCACCTCAAGACAACAAAATTGATTATATAATGTGAATAAATAGATGTCAAGATATTTTCTTGTCACTACTCTCAAAGTCGGCTTATAATCATTAATAGTTAGTATAAACGGAGTGATTCTATGAATGCAACAGGTATAATTGTTGAATATAACCCTTTTCATAACGGGCACCTACATCATATCAAACAATCGCGTAATTTAACAGATGCAGATATCGTAATTGCCGTGATGAGTGGCCACTTTTTACAACGTGGCGAACCAAGCTTTGCAGACAAGTGGCTGCGAACAGAAATGGCGCTTCAAAATGGCGCAGATATCGTCGTTGAATTGCCCTATGCGTTTGCGACAGCACCAGCAGTCGATTTTGCAAAAGGTGGCGTGGCACTTTTAGCGGCCTTAAAATGTCGTGCCCTGGCATTTGGTAGCGAACAAGGGCAAATCGAGCCTTTTTTAGCCACTTACGACGCGATAGAGGGCGACAATGCCACTTTCCAGAAAAATGTACAGCACGCCGTCAAAAGCGGTCTAAGCTATCCTAAAGCCTTAAATTCAGCCTACAGCCAAATGACCACAAAAAATAACGGTTCATTTGCCGGTTTGACACAGCCAAATAATATTTTAGGCTATCACTATGTCGAACAAATTTTCAAACAAAAAAGTGCCATGCAAGCCGTGACCATTCCACGTATTGCATCGGGCTATCACGATCATATTTTAGCCGGCACGACGATTCAAAGCGCTACAGGCATTCGAGAAGCTGTTTTTGACGGCAGCTTACAAGATGTCGAAGCATTTATGCCGGCCAGTAATTTTTCATTATTACAGCAGGCAACGCTTATGAACTGGGATGTTCTTTATCCTACGCTGCGTTATATGCTACTGCGTTTAAGTCCTTCTGAAATCGCGGCCCATGCCGAGGTCACAGAGGGCATTGAATATTTATTGCAAAAAGCTGCGCGCACAAGCGACACCTTTACGCAGTTTATGACACGTATTAAATCAAAGCGCTACACATGGACGCGCCTACAACGGATGCTCACACATATTTACACCGGCTTTACGAAAGCACAGCTAGTCGAGGCAAGTATGCCACACTACATTCGCCTACTCGGCATGACGGAAAATGGTCAGCGCTATATTTCGGCACATAAAAAAGAATTTACGTTACCACTTGTCAGCCGCGTTGCCGCGTTTGATGATCCGATGCTTTCGCAAGATTGTAAGGCAACAGATTTATATTGCCTTGCACAACAGCGTGCACCGGGTGAAGATTTTAGACGTCCACCCATTCGAATTTAACGATGTTAAAGAGGCTTTGATATACGTGTAAAAAACCGCTCCTATGAGCATAAGAAAAACCGGAACCGCGTTTTAGTGCGGTTTCGGTTTTTCGTTGCGAACGCGGCAAAAAGAAAATGATATGTTTTGTCCGAGTCTCTTTTTAATTAGCTTCTTTTAAATTTTTTAAATAGTTAAGTGCATCCGCAGCCGTTTTCACCGGAACAATTTTCATGTCCGTATTAATTTTTTCGGCTTCTGCTTTTGCTTCATCGTAATTTGATTCGATTTTAAGCTTTGGTGCGACTTTTTTATACACCGAAATATCATCATCTGGTGCAAAGAAAATATCAGCGCCCGCTTTATCTGCCGCAATGACTTTTTTATCGATGCCACCGATGCGACCAACCGTGCCATCCTCATTCATCGAGCCCGTCCCTGCGATATCATGCCCTTTCGCTAAGTCACCAGGTGTTAATTGATCAATAATTTCAAGTGTAAACATCAGGCCCGCCGATGGACCCCCAATGCTCTCAGAATCGATTTTTACTTTTGGATTTGTCGTAATGGATTTACTATCTGTAAACGAAATGCCGACCCCAATGCGACCATCCGCATCCGGAATTTTTTTTAATGTGACATTCTTTTTCATTATTTTACCATCACGCTTAAAAGTTAACTTCACCTGGTCACCTTTGTCTTTTTTCGCAATGTAATCCGATAACTCGCCACTTTTCACTAATTTTTTATGGTCGATTTTCATCACTTCATCGCCAACTTCTAAAATACCATCTGCGGCACCTTTTTTAACGACCGATGCCACGTAAATGCCATCATAATTCACTTCATAATCTTTTCCTGTTTCTTTAAAAGCAACATACTTCGCATTAAACTGGGAATCGCTCATTAAATGGAGCTGACGTTCATTGTATTCCTTATTGGATTCATTATCGCCAAGCACTTCTTTTTCTGTCATGATTTCCTGCGTATCATTCAGTTTGGCATACACATATGTAAACGGTGTTGCAACTGCCATCGATACCGTCATCATATTTAATTTACCAGGGCCCGGCTCATCGCCGTTCTCTACTTTTACATAATCTGATAACTCATAGGCATTTCCCGGCTTCATGATGTAATAATGTAGTGGGTACATAAAGCCAAATGCCAAAATCGCAATGACTACAAGCCACGCGAAAAAACGTTTTTTATTCATTTGATGGCCCCCTCTCTGTCGTGTAAGACGTCTAATCTGTCATTATGTTACCGCTTTTTCATACTTTTCTACAACAAAAAAGACTACCACGTTCACAGCAGTAGCCTCATCGCTTTATTTCGTTATGTTGAATTTTTCAAGAAGTGCATCTTCAATAATTTGTGGCACAAGCCCATGGATATTCCCACCGTACTGCGCCACCTCTTTGACAATGCTTGAGCTTAAGAATGAGTACTCATTCTTTGTCATAATGAAAAATGTCTCGATATGTTTATCTAAGAATCGGTTCATTGATGTAATTTGCATTTCATACTCAAAATCAGATACTGCGCGTAAACCCCTCACAATCGCACTTGCATTTTTGCTTTGTGCATAGTCTACAAGTAACCCCGCCGATTGTTCAATGCGTACATTCGGAATCTCCTTTGTCACTTCACCAATTAACGCCATACGCTCATCCACTGTGAAAAGCGGTTTTTTTGATGAATTGTTTAATACCGCAACATAGACAATATCAAATACTTCTGCTGCTCGTTTAATAATATCTAAGTGGCCGTTTGTGACCGGATCAAAACTTCCAGGTACAACTGCAATTTTCTCCAACCTATTCCCCTTCTTCCTCTAAGCGATAAAACGAAATAATCGTACTACCGTATTTTTCTTCACGATATTTCGTAAACGTCGCCATTTGGTCTGGCAAAACGAGTTGATTATCGTGTTCACACACTATAATACCATCTTTTGTCACGACATTGTTTGCAATAATGTCCTCGACCATTTTGTAATAGCTATGCTTTGCGTAAGGTGGGTCTAAAAAGATTAAATCCGCTTGGATTTCACGTTTAATTAGGAGTTTTAAAGCGCGTGTTGCATCATTACGATACGCTTCTGTGACATCCTCATAGCGGCATTTCTCAATATTTTCTTTTAAGTTTTGGTAGGCTTTGCTATCTTTTTCGATAAAGATGGCTTTATCCATACCACGGCTTAATGCCTCGATGCCTAAACCACCGCTACCAGCAAATAGGTCTAGCACCGTACCGCCATCAAAAAATGGACCTAAAATGTTAAATAGTGATTCTTTTACTTTATCTGTTGTTGGACGCGTTGTATTGCCGTTGACAGCTTTTAACGGCATACCTTTGCGTTCTCCTGCGATTACTCTCATAAATTTGATCCCTCATTATTTCAGCGCGTCATCGGAAATCGTAATATCAATTCGCTTGTCTGCCTTTTGAATATCTGCTCCAAATAGACGTAGTAGCCAAGTTTCTTCGATATAATAATGACCGTTAATTACCTCAAATGGTTGTGAGGCAATGTCGTAGCGCTTGTTGTTATATACATAAAATGCAGACGACATCGGGAAGCGATAATGTTGTGATTTATTGCTCACATAATAACCGTTGTTACCCTTCTTCGCTGTATACCCTAGTGTATCAAATAATGCCTCTGCAGCATATAACACGCGACCATCTTTTAAAATAACTTGCATATTTTTTTGTTCGACTTTGTTGACATAAATCGTTCGACTATCCTCAAACAACAGTGGCGCAACCTTTTTTGACTGGGCATTCATCGTGAAATAACTCGTCGCAGAGTCTAATGTTTGGCCAAGTAGCTTATCAAGCTTCGATGTCGAAATCTTTTCGCCTTCTAAACTTTCTAGACCATTTTTCCACGTATTTTTCTGCGCATCTGTCATGAAGTCATCTAATGTTGTCACCATTTCCTTCGTCTTTTGGTCCCCGTACTTATCACCCGTTAAAAACGATGCAACAACTGCCGGTAACCACGATGTGCCGGTAAACGTATAGTTCTGCTTCACTTGATTGACCGCAATTTGCTCAGCTAAGCGCATATCTGTAATGTTTTTCACAAATAAAATTCGGTAACCATCTTGTAAATTATTTGTTTGAATAATATCTAAATGATTCGAATTATTCATGGCTGTATTGCTAAGTGCTTTTTGCATCTTCTCGGTCACGATACCACGACCATAAATCGTCACTTCATCGCTTGTAAAGGCTTTTTTCATCGGTTTTTTTTGCCAGTACAGCTCATAAACTGCACCCTTTCCGCTAAAATACGAATAATCAATTAATGTCATCTTTTTCGTTGCAATATTGGGTAAACCTGTAAACCATTGACCCCCGATACGCTTCTCATCCGTAATATGGACTTGCGTTTGCATCACAATACCACGCTTTAACGTCGCGAAAATATTCGTTAATAACTTTTCAGATGTCATGCCTTTTTTTAGTGAAATCGTATATTGAATTTGCTGCGTCGCTGATTCTCCTTTTTTAAATTGTGTCATCGTCTTATCAAGACGCTCACAATTCACAGCATCCCCTGCTGCATCTTTCACACATTTTTTGCCGGTGCTAGCATGTTTAGGCCAGGAAATCGATACAGGCGACTTTGGTAAATTTGTAAAGGTTTGCTTGATGACTAATTTATTTCCTTGGTATGTCACATCAATCACCTGGTTATAACGAAAGGACTGTGCGACATCATCGAGCTTATCCGAATAGACGTGATATTGAAACGTCAGCATAATGCCATTTACAAATACCAATAATGCAAATAAAATAATGGCTACTTTTTTCATGTGCTAATCCCCCTGCATCATGATAATATTTATAGGAAAGGATGTGTATTTATAATGATCGAACGCTTTATTGAATTAGGACAAGGTTATGGCGATCTGTATGAAATGTTAGAAATTATGAAAACAAATCAAGAGCGCATTCACAATACCTTCGTCTTCGTTTCCGAAAAAGACGGCAAAAAAGTAGCATCATTTGCGGTTGCAATGAAACCAGTTGGTGACAGCAAATTTATGCCAATCTATATTTGTCGCGAAGGAATCCCTTACAATGCTGAAAAAACATCACAGCGCTATGACCTTTTCAAAGAAGGCATTGAAGCTGCTAATAAAATATTGATCACATTAGAAGTTAAACACTCTTCTGCCTATGTAGAAACAACACTTTATTATCAATATTTAATCGGGTTGCTACGTCTGTACCATTACATTCCAAACCTAGGTTAATTTTTTGCTACATGCATTCGTATAGAAAATAAAACCGCGCTTTTGGCGCGGTTTTTATTTTATCCCGGTCTAAATCCTTCCATTAAGGATAAAAGGATTATACGCGCAGTTGCATTTTATAGACTAAAAAGCCTATTTGCATTATTATCGACAGCTAGCCGTCTTTTTTTATCATTTTTATAATAATTTATAAACCAGCTTTATAATCATATTCTTTTGCTTTATCTGGTTTTGCGTTTTCATACTCTGTTTTTACAAATGGACGGAAAGATGGCACTATTTTTTTAACGAATGGTAAGCGTGTTAATTTATTCGTAACAGCCTCAATATTGTCCATATCACAATAAAGCACAACATATTTTTGACGACGTGATATGTAATGTACGTGTCCGTAACGTCGTAAAGACTTCGCTTGTTTTAAATGATGTACATAAACGATTAGCCCTTGTCTCTCTCTCACGAAAATCCCCTCATTTCTAATTCAAAGCATACCATAGCGTGAATTTTCTCCGCAACCTGCGAAGGCTGACAGGAGTCCTATCTTTCGAGTATAATGAACAAAAGTAGTCTGCAAACTTGGAGGAGGATTTATTTATGGGTAAAAAAACAAAAATCGCCGTAGCAATCGCAGCAGCAGGTGCCGCCGCTTGGGCAAGTACAAAAGCTATCGCCACACCACAACGTCGTGACAGTAAAACAGCACTTGAATATGATCGTCCAATTGTATTAGCACATCGCGGGGGCTCTCATTTAGCACCTGAGCAAACGATGGCTGCCTTTAAAAATGCCGCAGCACTTGGCGTAGATGGTTTTGAAATCGATATTCGCTTAACGAAAGATGAAGAAATCGTCGTTTTTCACGATGAATATGTAGACCGTACAAGTGAAGGTAGTGGCCGTATTGCAGACATGACCCTTGCACAACTGCAAGAGCTTAACTTCGGCCATCAATTCGTTGATTTAGAAGGACAATTCGCTTATCGTGACACGCCAGAGCGTATCGTCACATTAAAAGAATTATTTACTGCATTCCCATCACTATTTATCAATATCGATATGAAAGATGCACCTGATACATATGAAGGTGGTCTGATGCCGTCAAAACTATGGCGCTTATTAGAAGAATGTGATGCAAAGGAACGTGTTGTTATTACAAGCTTCCATGATGAACAAATTGACCGCTTCAATTTATATGCACAAAACAGCGTAGCACTTGGCGCTGGTAAAAACGAAGTGACAAAAGCTTATACAGCATTCACAAGTCAATTCAAGCATCTATACAATCCTAAAGTCGATGTCTTCCAAATCCCACGTAATTTTGGTAACGTCATCGCGCTTGATACAAAGAGTTTTATTCATTTCTTAGACCAATTAAATATACCAGCACATTACTGGACAATTAATGATCCACTTGAAATGAAAGAATTAATTAATCGCGGCGCACGTGGTATCGTAACAGACCGTCCCGATATTGCGATGCAAATTATTAACGAAGCCTAAAACGCATAATTTTCTATTAATAAAAAGCCTCTTCAAAGACAAAATTCTTTGAAGAGGCTTTTCTTTTACACAATAGTCATATGTGTTGCATCTGTTAAATGACTTTTTGCTTGCTCGATTAAGTTCGTTAGCACGAGCCCATCGCGCTTTTTAAAGCAAATTGCGCTAGCGACAATACGGACAGACATTTGCATTAAAATTTGCTGCACCTGCGTTACTAATTGTTGATTCATTGCGGCATCACCTGATACTACACCACAAAATAAATCTTTTTCATAACGTGCGAATAACCCACCGTGTGCTACAAAAATATCACTCACACGTTTCGCTAATGTTTTTAGTACATCATCACCCGCTAAATGACCATGTGCCTCTTTATATCGTTCAAATGCTACAATATTTATATAACAAAATAAATGTTGCTCGCCTTTTAAATAGCCATAATAGGAGCGCTCAAAATATTTTCGATTATGTATTTTCGTCAACGGATCTATCGACGTACGATAATCTATATGAAGACTATTTAAGCGTTCATTTTGAATTAAGTGAGATTTCCATGCATGCTTCTGTGATTTTTCAAGTACGTCAATATACATTGCTTGCGTCATAATAATTTGTTCAAAATCATCATTTGCCTTATAAATTTTAATTAATTCCTTTAAAATTTCAATACTATTGACCGTAAACGTATGTTGCAAAGAAATATCTCGCGCTTCTAATAAGATTGCTAATTGGTCTTCTAGACGGTGTTGTTTTTTACGAACCTTACTTAATGTAAACATTAAATTTAATTTTGAAATCAGACGCGTTGCGGGTAAAATCTCAAAGCCTTGTTGAATAACTTTTTCGCATTCTTCTAAACGATTTTGATGTTCTAAAATCATCGCGTAATTGATTGTCGGTGATATATATTCTGTTACTGCTGTTGTCACGCCAGTTGAAAATTCTTCTTTCAATAATTGTTGCGTTTCAAGTGCGTACTCTTCTGCTTTTTCAAAATGACCTTGCATAATATTAAAGGCCGTCAAGTTGTTCAATATTTTACGTAATAACGGCTTGTCATTTTCTTGTCGCACTAAAGGTAATGCTTCGTAAAGAAATGTTCCAGCATACTCTTTATCCGTTGTCTCATCCCAATAAATGAACGATAAATTTAGGAAATTAATATAATCTGCTTTTGAGCCATATTCATCTACTAATTTTTTTAATGGGGCAAGCTTTTCGATGGCAATATCGACATGGCCAAGTTGATAATAGCATTCCGAGATGTGACGCATAATGAGCATGATTTCTTCAAACAGTTGAAGCTCCAAACCGATATCAATAACCGGCTCACATAGTTCTAAATATTCAATATATTTAGCCTCAGCCATTAGTGCATCCAATGTTCGGACGAGTTCTTTGAATTCCTCTTTGTCCATAATTCTCCACCTAATTTATCCTTATTTCCTATTTATTTTATCAAACTAACCCGGTAGTGGCAATAAATGCCTTCTTATAAAAAGAAAAAGATTATCGACATTTTTCTCATAAAAAAAAGAGAAGTTACTCAAATGTTTAACTTCTCCTTCTTTTTATTAAGCACTACATGAACAGCTACCACCGCTGCCACAGCCACCTGTTGAGCAACCTGATTCTTTTGCGAAAAACGGATTGCTGACTGGTACTTTCACCGATTCCGAAACCGTTTTGGCAATAATCAACGTCACTTCATCCACTAAATCTTGGTAACTATTTTCAGCAATACGAAGTGTTCCTATGCGGTCATCCATATCTAATTCACGCTTCATCCGGCGAATATCTTTCATAACTGTTTGATAGTCTGGATGATATTTGCCAAAGCGTTGCACTTCCTCATACTGCTCTTTCATGTGATTGAATGCGTCAATCTGTGCTACAAGCGCTGCGTCACTATAGACGGCTTTATGTGCACGCTGTACTTCCTCGTAGGCTTCTGACTGGCGCAACATCGAGCTTAAATCATCGACTTCATCAAGGATCATCGCCCATTCAGATGTCATCATCATACGCATTCCCTCCTAGCTTGTTTATCATAGCAAATCTTACTCAGAATCGCTCGCAGATTTGCTCGATTCAATAAAAATTTGTACATAATTTTTTGCATATGTTCCTGTACCAAGTACCGTAAAGGCTTCATCTAGCATTGTCGTACGGTGCTTATCTGAATTCATAAAACTATGAATCGCTTCCGGTGCATCGACATAATCCTCTGCTGCATTTTCAGCAGCACCGTCAAATTCGATACCTGCATTTTTTAAATTTTGTTTAAGCCCTACATCCTCTTCGCCATCACCACGTGCAAAAAGACTACTTTGACTAGCCGCAAGCGTATTCACCTGCTCATCAAATGTGAGCGTCGGTAACCCATGATGTGTTCTAAAAATATTCGTAAGCTCTGCTAGTTGCAGCGCATTTTCTTCATTGATTTTTTGTTGTACAAATGATGATGGCGTTTTTGGCTCTAACATATCGCCAACATATGTCATATCATACGGTTGCATTTTCACAAGCGTTTTGCCATCTAAATAGCGGACCGCCTCAAGCTCTCCTTCAATACCATCAAAGAAGAGCTGTGCATAGACACCATCATACATCACGAGTAGACGCGTATATAAATCGGCTTCACTCAGCATAAATGTGTACGTGCTATCGTCAATTTTCACATGCACCTCAGTATCTGTAATTGTATTACGATATAAATCTTCAATCGTTTGACCGACTTCAAATGGGGCCGCATCCACTTGTTCACCCGTTAAAAACACTTGCACAACTTTCTCTTTTTCAACCCCAACTAATAAATACTGCTGGTCTTTTTGATTGTACACCCACCATTTAAAGCCATATGCAGAGGGTGCCTTACGGTCGGGCTTACCGTATTTCTCTTCAAACTCACTGACCTTTTTTCCGACATATGTTGAAAACCCTGTTTTCGGACGAGGCATCACATCATTATTCGTCTGCGGTGCCGTCTGCTCAGGATACGTTTTATTCGGTGACTTCAATACTTCATTTTCTTTTACTGGCGTATTCGTATAAAAAAATACGACGAGTAAAATCGCAAATACAAATAAAATTTTATACA
Source organism: Kurthia populi (assembly GCF_042686175.1). NCBI lineage: Bacteria > Bacillati > Bacillota > Bacilli > Caryophanales > Caryophanaceae > Kurthia > Kurthia populi. The sequence continues at coordinate 24,376 of NZ_JBHUOR010000044.1, forward strand.
ATGCTTTCAAATCATTTCTCTCCATCATCTATAGTACTTTTCATTATAGCTCAAGACGAAAAAAATCCAAAACGCTTGATACGCTTTGGATTTTTTATTATGGATTTAGAATCGCTTTAAATACAGACGTTGTTACGCCGCCCTCGTAAAATACATAAAGTAATAAGTAAACAATGACCCCTGTAATCGCTGTGAAGAACCAAATGATACTTGTTACAGGACCGATTTTACGGTGTTTTTTGTAGTTTTCCTTAAAGCCAAGCCACAATGTGACAAGGCCAAATACCCCACCAGATGTTGCTAAAATGATATGGAATACAAGGAATGTTGTATAGTATTTTTTCAATTCATCTGGGCCACCAAACGCTGTATTGCCAATGAAAATTGTACGTGATGCATAAATAATAAAGAATGTTAGTGCTGCGATAGCACCTGCGATCATTACTTTTTTATGTGCTTCAATTTTACGTTGTTTAATTAAAATCCAACCAATTGCAATCAATACTGCACTTAGCACGATAAAGAAAGTACTAATCGTCGGTAAAATAGGTAAATTCATGCGTTCGAACTCCTTATCTATTAATAGAACTGTCGATTAATTCTTCCCCATTATAACAATACTCCCTAGAAAATGGCATGGATAAATCGTGAACAAAAAAACGAGGACAGCCATTTAGGCCTGCCCTCGATTTAGAAACGGCTAATCTTCCATTTCAATTAGTAAATCACCTGTTGAAATCGCATCGCCTGCTGCTACGTAAATTTCTTTAATCGTACCATCTTTTGGCGCCTGAACCGTCGTTTCCATTTTCATCGCTTCTGTAATTAGTAAATGCTCCCCGCGTTTTACTGGGCTGCCTTTTGACACAACTACTTTTAGAACAGTCCCTGGCATCGTCGCCCCGATTTGATTGGCATCTGTCGGGTCTGTTTTACGCTTCGCATCACCTGATACTTCCACCGTTAAATCTTGTACTGTAATTTCACGAGGCTGACCGTTCAGCTCAAAGTACACGACACGCGTACCATTATGCTGTGGCTCACCAATCGCCACTAATTTAATAATTAATGTTTTCCCTTTTTCAATCACAACTTCGATTTCTTCGCCTAGACGTAAACCATGTAAAAACGTCGGCGTGTCAAGTACAGAGACATTTTCAAATAAATCAAATGTCTTCATATATTCTTCAAATACTTTCGGATATAACACATGAGCAAGTGCATCCTGCGTCGTCATCATGCGGTCGTATTTTTTGCTTAATTCATTACGACGTGCCTCGATATCAATATCTTCTAGTAATTCACCTGGGCGCACTGTAATCGCTTCACGATCTTTTAAGACAACTTTTTGAAGTTCTTTCGGGAAACCACCATATGGCTGACCTAAATAGCCTTGGAAGAACTCAATCACAGAATCCGGGAAGCTTAATGTTTCCCCGCGCGTAATCACTGTTTGCTCATCCAAATCATTTTGTACCATGAATAGCGCCATATCTCCAACAACTTTTGATGAAGGCGTTACTTTGATGATGTCACCAAATAGCATGTTGACGCGTGAATACATCGTTTTCACTTCTTCCCAGCGGTCTCCAAGACCTACACCTTTTGCCTGCTGTTGAAGATTTGAATACTGGCCACCTGGCATCTCATGCACATAAATTTCTGAATGTGGACTATTCATGCCACTTTCGAAATCTTTATAGTATTTACGAATATCTTCCCAGTAGTATGAAATTTTTTCGACACCATCAATATCCATACGAAGATTACGCTCACTGCCTTTTAATGCGTAGTATAAGCTGTTCGCACTCGGTTGAGAAGTTAAGCCTGACATCGAGCCGACAGCCGTATCGATAATATCGACACCCGCTTCAATGGCCTTCGCATATAAGTAAATCCCATTGCCACTCGTATCATGCGTATGCAAGTGAATTGGAAGGTCTGTCGCCTCTTTTAATTCACTTACAAGCGCATAGGCTGCATTCGGTTTTAAAAGACCCGCCATATCTTTAATCGCGATAATATTGGCACCAGCATTTTCTAATTCCTTCGCCATTTTCTTGTAGTATGCTAGCGTATATTTTGAACGGCTATCATCTAAAATATCACCTGCATAGCATAGCGTTGCCTCTGCGACTTTTCCTGCATCACGCGCCGCATCAATCGCTACTTGCATCCCTGGTAACCAGTTTAGGCTATCAAAAATACGGAACACATCAATGCCCTCTTTTGCTGCCTCACGAACGAACTCTTTAATGACGCTATCTGGGTAGTTCGTGTAACCGACTGCATTGGCACCGCGTAGAAGCATTTGGAATAATGTATTAGGAATCAACTGACGTAGGAAGCGTAGACGCTGCCACGGGTCCTCTTTTAAGAAGCGATACGCCACGTCAAACGTTGCGCCACCCCACATTTCAAGTGAGAAGAAATCGCCCCCCATAATTTTCGCTGTGGCGTCTGCAATCTCGTACATATCATGTGAACGAACACGCGTCGCAAGTAGTGATTGATGGGCATCACGCATTGTCGTATCCGTTAATAGCACATCGTCTTGCTCGGTAATCCATTTCGCTAAACCTTCTGGGCCACGTTCATCTAAAATTTGCTTCGTACCCGCCGGAATTGACTGATACACTTTTAAATTCGGCTTATGTGGCTTCGGATAAATCGGCTTCGTTTGTGATTCGATACCTGGGAAGCCGTTTACCGTTACGTTACCAATATAGCTCAGTAATTTCGTACCACGGTCACGCGGCACACGGAATTTTAATAGCTCTGGATTGGCATCGATAAAGCTCGTATTAAAGTCACCACTAATGAAGTCCTTATGACGCACGACATTTTCAAGGAATGGAATATTCGTTTTCACACCACGAATACGGAATTCCTGTAAGTTACGATCCATTTTTTGAGCCGATTCCTCAAATGTATTGCCCCACGTACATAACTTCACAAGCAATGAATCATAGTGCGGCGAAATGACCGCACCCTGGAAGCCATTACCGGCATCCAAACGTACCCCAAAGCCACCACTTGAACGATAGACACTTAACCGGCCGGTATCAGGCATGAAATCATTTGCCGGGTCTTCCGTCGTAATACGTGATTGAATCGCAAAGCCATCTAATGGAATATTTTCCTGTAATGGAATATTTGTTATCTCATCATGTAAGGTATGACCTGCTGCGATATTAATTTGTGCGTGCACAATATCAATACCAGTCACCATCTCGGTAATTGTATGCTCTACTTGCACACGTGGATTTACTTCAATAAAGTAAAACGCATCGTCTGCTACTAAAAACTCGACCGTACCAGCATTAACGTATGCAACATTTTTCATTAATTTTACGGCAGCATCACAAATGCGACCACGTAGCTCTGCTGATAATGCATTTGATGGCGCAATTTCAACGACCTTTTGGTGACGACGTTGAATCGAGCAATCACGCTCATAAAGATGCACAAGATTCCCTTGTGTATCCCCTAAAATTTGCACCTCAATATGCTTTGGTTTATCAACGAATTTTTCAACGTACACTTCATCAGAACCGAACGCAGCTTTTGCTTCTGACTTCGCACGTTCATATGCTGACTGCACTTCCTCTGCATTATGTACTACTCGCATCCCACGACCGCCGCCACCAAGTGCTGCTTTGATCATCAATGGATAGCCGTGCGTTTCCCCAAACGCCTTCACTTCATCAAGTGAATCGACTGGCCCGTCCGTTCCTGGAATGACTGGAATATTCGCTAAAATAGCCTGTTCGCGTGCTTTTACCTTATCACCGAACATATCTAAATGCTGTGGCTTAGGACCAATAAAAATAATGCCCTCTTCCTCACAACGCTTCGCAAATTCCAAATTTTCTGATAAAAAACCGTAGCCAGGGTGAATAGCATCTGCCCCTGACTCTTTTGCAATACGCAAAATATCTTCTATATCTAAATAAGCATCAATCGGCTTCTTCCCGTCCCCAACGAGATAAGCTTCATCTGCTTTATAGCGGTGATAAGAACCGCTATCTTCACGTGAATAAATCGCAACAGTGTGTATCTTCATTTCTGTACATGCACGGAACACGCGGATTGCAATCTCTCCGCGGTTCGCTACTAAAATTTTGTTTATTGACATAAACAAATTCCCCCTAAGCTTGTCGTTTTAAATGCTTGGATTTTACATTTTTTGAAATATTGGCGACAACACCTAACGCAATCGATAACAGTAGAATCGATGTCCCACCATAACTAATGAATGGAATCGGCACCCCTGTTAACGGGATCAGCCCTGCAAGTCCGCCAATATTGACGAATGTTTGAAGGCCAATCCATGTTGCCACACCTGTGCAAATCATACGAGCCATACTGTCTGAAGAACGAATACCAATGATTAAAATACGTGCGATTAAAAAGAATAACCCACCTAGGACAATCATGACGCCAATAATCCCAAGCTCTTCTGCAATAATCGGTACGATGAAATCCGTTTGGGGCTCTGGCAAATACCCGAGCTTTTGAACGGAATTCCCAAGACCTACACCTTTTAGACCACCTGCACCAATGGCATAATAACCGTTAACGATTTGATAGCCGTAGTTTTGCTCATCCTCAAACGGATTTAAAAATGCAGAAATACGACCAATACGCTTCCCACTGACAAATAGTTCTGGGAATTTTAATACCATTACGACAAAAATCGCCCCTAGTGCAAATAACGGTGCCGCAATGCGGAAAAAAGTCTTTGGTCGAATACCACTCGTTACGACAACAGACAATGCGATACAAAGTACCATCATCCCATTACCAAAATCAGGCTCGCCTAAAATAAGAATAACTGCGGCCCCTAACGCAAGAAACGGTGGTAAATAGCCTGCGGTGAAGCTATTTAATAATTTCTGTTCTTCTTTACGCTTTAAAATTCCGGCAAAGTAAATGATAAAGGCAAGCTTTGCAACTTCCGATGGTTGAACATTCATAAAGCCTAAACTAATCCAACTTTTTGCTCCCGAGTTCCCTGGCGCAACCCCAATAACTTTTACAAGAAGTAAAAGCGCAAATGTAACGAATAAAATAATCGTGTACCACTTCTTCTTCTTATAATGCTGATAAGGAATCGCCGTCACAACAAAAAATGCTGCAAAAGCAATCAATAGATTAATTAGTTGACGCACAAAATAATAATTTGGTGCTGCATGAAGCTTTTCAACTGCCCAAACCATGCTCGCACTATAAATCATAACAAGTCCAAACAAACATAGCAAAGTATATGTAACAAATAATGGATAATCGAAATTTTTAAAGATATTTTTTACCATTTTTTTCATTTTACCAACCCTCACTGACCAATTAAGCAAAAAAACTCAAACAAAGTGTTTGAGTTTTTCGTCTTATTTCTTCGTGAACGCATCATGTAACGCCGATAATTCTTTCTCTAATGAATCAAGAATTTCACGGCCTTTTTCGCGCTCTAAAAGACCCAATTTAACAGCAAAATCGATTTCTCGAGATAAGCCGAACATTTGAGTATCTAAAACTTCCTCGTACAATGGACACTGTGGCATTGTTAAGTTTTCCATTTGTACTCGAATAAGTTGTGCAATTTTATCCGCATCGGCAATTAGGAGTTCTAATGCCTTCTCCTGATACGAACTTTGAGATTTTGTATCCATGAGGACGCCCCCATTACCTGATATTTCTTATCGTTCTATCATATAGATTTTAGCTTTTACAATGGAAAAATGCAAGCATCTACTAGCAAATTTACGATTCAATCAAAATCTTTCCTCAACAATTAGAAAAAAGGTTATACTGTTAGGTGGAACATTATGTCAAGGAGGCAACAACAATGGACACTATTATCCAAATTACAGGAAACGTCAATTTTGCGATTACACTCGATGCCAGCACATGGATTTTCGACGACCGTAAACTTGATTTAAACACATACTTTACAGCAGAACATATCGAGGTTGATCCCGATGAAAAATATGTGAAAGAAGCGAGCAAATTCTGGTCTCGCGAAATCATGGAAGGCGCCGTATTCCCTCCAACACTACAAACAGAAAAAAAATATTCGCACAAAGAAATGCGTACAGGTACTTTTGCAATGCCAGTAAGCTTATTCTTAAAAAATGCAGAGCCAAAAGCAGCAGCTTCTCAAGTCGCTTTTATCGATGTACAAGGTACTGAATACGTTTATTCATTAGATGAAGCGAATACATTGCTATTCAAATTTAGCCAAGATGGTAGCATGCTTGAAAATGGTCCTGTATACATCTTAGACGCCGATGGTAAAAACGAGCCAATTCAAGGAATCGTTCGCATCGACGTACGTTAGGAGGAAGTTACATGCGCGTACAATGCGTTATTTGTGATGAAATCCATGAAATTCCGGACTTTTCACCGGAAGCAAAAAAGTTACGCAATCGCCCAATTCATACCTATATGTGTGATGAGTGCTACGAGCGCGTAACGGAAAAAACATTAAAACGCCTTGAAACAGATAATTTTGAATTCCGCCGTGGGAATCATAGCGTCGAAGAGGAGTTTTAATGCATAAAGAGGCTGTGACACACGTGTAACAACACCCTCTTATATGAGCATAAGAAAAAACGGAATCGCGCGGTGGCGCGGTTCCGTTTTTTCGTTGCGAACGCTAAAAAAGGACAATAAAGTATTTTGTTCCATCCTCGTTTTTATGCAACAAAAAAGGTCTAGCAATTGCTAGACCCCTTTTTAACACGACAAATTATTTATCTGACGCGCGGTGTTTTTTAGAAACTTTTTCACGTTCGTTTTTGTTTAAGATTTGTTTACGTAAACGAATAGATTCAGGAGTTACTTCTAAGTACTCATCTTCATCTAAGAATTCTAACGCTTCTTCAAGAGTTAGGATTTTTGGCGCTTTGATAACGTTTGTTTGGTCTTTGTTAGAAGAACGAACATTCGTTTTAGCTTTCATTTTCGTAATGTTTACAGTGATATCATTATCACGAGTATTTTGACCAACAATCATACCTTCGTAAATTTCAGCACCTGGTTCTAAGAATAGAGTACCACGGTCTTCAATTTGCATCATACCGTAAGTAGTAGCTTTACCTGTTTCCATAGAAACTAAAGCACCATTACGACGGCCACCTACACGACCAGCTACTGCTGGTTTGTAAGAGTCGAATGTGTGGTTGATGATACCGAAACCTTTAGTTAGAGACATGAATTCAGTTGTGTAACCGATTAAGCCACGAGCAGGTACCATGAAGATTAAACGAACTTGACCAGTACCATCGTTGATCATATCAACCATTTCACCTTTACGTTCGTTTAATGATTCAATGATTGAACCTAGTGAATCTTCAGGAACGTCAATTTGAACGCGTTCTACTGGTTCACATTTCACGCCGTCGATTTCACGGATGATAACTTTTGGTTTAGAAACTTGTAGTTCGTAACCTTCACGACGCATGTTTTCAACTAAGATTGAAAGGTGAAGTTCCCCACGACCAGATACAGTCCATGCATCTGGAGAATCAGTTGGATCTACACGTAAAGATACGTCCGTTTGTAATTGTGCAGTTAAGCGTTCTTCAATTTTACGAGAAGTAACCCATTTACCTTCGCGACCTGCGAATGGAGAGTTATTTACTAAGAATGTCATTTGAAGAGTTGGTTCGTCAATACGCATTGGTGGTAGTGGATCTACGTGGTCTTGTGGACACACAGTTTCACCAACGTTGATTTCTTCCATACCTGAAACGGCGATTAAATCACCAGATACAGCTTCTTGAATTTCTTCACGTTTTAAACCGAAGAAACCGAAGATTTTTGTTACACGGAAGTTTTTCGTTGTGCCATCTAATTTAGAAAGTGTTACCGATTGACCAACAGAGATTTTACCGCGGAATACACGGCCAATACCGATACGGCCTAAGAAGTCATTATAATCAAGTAATGCTACTTGGAATTGTAATGGTTCGTCGCGAGTATCTTCTGGTGCTGGAATATGTTCGATAATTTTTTCGAATAAGCATTTCATGTTTTCTTCTTGGTTCGCTGGGTTTGGATCAAGAGATGCAGTACCGTTTACGCCTGAAGCGTATACTACTGGGAAGTCTAATTGATCTTCGTCTGCGCCAAGTTCGATTAATAAGTCTAACACTTCATCAACTACTTCTTCTGGACGAGCTGAATCTTTATCGACTTTGTTTACTACTACGATTGGTGTTAAGCCTTGTTCTAAAGCTTTTTTCAGTACGAAACGAGTTTGAGGCATACAACCTTCATATGCATCGACAACTAGTAATACGCCATCAACCATTTTTAAGATACGTTCTACTTCACCACCGAAATCGGCGTGTCCAGGTGTATCAAGGATGTTGATTTTTGTATCGCCATAGTGTACAGCAGTATTTTTAGCTAAGATTGTAATACCACGTTCACGTTCGATATCATTAGAGTCCATTGCGCGTTCTTCAACATGTTCGTTTGAACGGAATGTACCTGATTGTTTTAATAATTGGTCGACTAAAGTTGTTTTACCATGGTCGACGTGGGCAATAATTGCAATGTTTCTTAAATCTTCACGTAAGTTAGTCATTGTTCCACTCCACTTTTTTTATTTCGAGTCCATAACTGTGTTATTATAGCACAATTCATCTTATTTGGCGATTTTTTATGGCTCGTATCAATTTTTTTGTAAATTATAATTCGAAAACCTTGCGAAAAAACGTATTTCGTTTCACAATAAAGGAAGAATCCACAATTGGAGGTTTCACTAATAATGAATAAAGCAAAATTAGTTATGATGGTCCTAGCACTTGCAGGTGTTCTTTCTATGTGTTCAATTGGCGTCGCAGTTGCAGAGAAAAGCGTTTTCGGCGTTATCCTAGGCATCGTGCTTGTAATCGCAGTGTTCGGATATGCATTTAGCTTAAAACGCAAATTCCGTGAACGCGGTCTACTATAATCTTTTAAAAAGATGCACATTCAAGCGAATGTGCATTTTTTTAATACATTATAGGTCGCCAACATTTTTCACAAGTTTTATAGTAGCACTGACAAGCCTTTTTATACAATAGAGTTGCTCAATTTTTTACAAAAAAATATAAAAGACAGCGCTGGTAATACTTACCAAACACGCTGTCTTTCCTTTATTTTAGCGTAATGTAATCGCCTACAAGTTCTTTATGAATGCTTGGATTTGCAACAATAAATGTATCCTGATTTAAAAGGTTTACGGCATTCAAATCGAGTGTTGATGAAACGGCACCGACCTCCTGCGCAATAATAATGCCCGCTGCAATGTCCCAAGGTGATAAGCGAAAAGATAGATAGGCATCCATTCTCCCTGTTGCCACTGCAACGATTTCAAGCGTTGCTGAGCCAAGGGAACGCGTGCCACGTAATGTATGAATTAGCTTAATAATTCCTTCATGCTCAACGCTTGGATTTGGTGTCGCCCATACAGCATTAATACCAACAATGGCTTCATTTAATGGCAAGGCTTCAAGGGGGCTTAGACGCTGCCCGTTCATGTATGCACCTTGTCCTTTTAGTGCAAAATAAAGCTCATCCGCTACAACATCATATATGTATCCTGCCTGTCCGACACCATCGACATAAATCGCAATCGAAATCGCAAAGTTACGACGTTGACGTACAAAATTCATCGTGCCATCAATCGGGTCAACCATCCAGACAACCCCTTCAAGCGATGAAATCTCTTCCTCTGCCATCCCTTCTTCACCTAAAATACGGAAAGATTCATCATACGCATGAATTTTTTTAACGATAAATGCTTCTGTTTCTTTATCAATATTCGTTACTAAATCATTGGCATCTGATTTCGTTTCGATGTACATCGTTTCAAAAAACGACTTACGAATTCGTTCCCCTGCCTCTTTAATGATTGTTAACGTATAGTCGTGCAAGGCCTGTCTATCCATCAACGCCACCCCTTCTCACTTTTTTCTTAGTATAACAAAAAAACACCCGCTACTCACTTCGTTAGCTAGGTGTCTTATAGGTCAATTTTCAGACGAGTTCTAAGCCAGCGCATGCAGGGCCTCCAATTCTGAGTGGATTTCACTCAAGCGTGCCTTACTAGCCGCTATTTTTTGCTCGTCGTGGTCATTCATCGCATCAAATAACGTCGCTAATTCATAGTCTAACTCGAGCTTTAAGCCATTCACATATTTACGTTCATAATCCGTTTTACGTACAATATTCATAACTTGTTTCATCTTGATCATCTCCTTATTAATAGGCGGTCATCAAGAACTTTTTTAAGTTTTGCATGTTCTAAACGTTGCTAAGCTCTTGTACAAGAAATTTTCCCACATTTACTCTAAAATAAACATATAATTATTTTTGAAGGAGTTTTTTTATGACAACTGTTCAATGGACAACAAAAGATTTTGACGTTTTTACAATCGATGGTTTAGAACCTCGAATGGAAGCATTAATCGAGCAAGTTCGCCCAAAATTTAATGAGCTGGGTGAGGAATTCTCACATTATTTCACCGTCGAGCTTGGCGAAGAATTTTTTGCGCATGTCGCAAAGCACGCACGTCGTACAGTCAACCCACCGCATGATAGCTGGGTGGCATTTGCGCCAAATAAACGCGGCTATAAAGCGATGCCTCATTTCCAAATTGGTTTATTTGAAAGCCATCTATTCATCAACTTAGCTGTGATTTACGAGGCACCACAAAAAGATGCTATGGCTGCACGTCTTTTAGCGAAGCCAGAACTTTTTGATGCATTACCAGAGAATTTCTACGTTGCCGGTGATCATATGTCTCCTGTGACGCAAAATATTAGTGAAGCCATCGCAAATGGCGATGTAGAAAAATTATTAACACGTCTACAAAATGTGAAAAAAGGTGAATTCATCGTTGGGCGCACATTATCACGTGAGGAAACCGTCGCATTATTACCAAAAGCATTTCATCAAGTCGTAGAAGATACATTCAATGCTCTACTACCAATTTATAAAACCATGTTAAATCGTTAATAAATTATAAGCCGTAACACATTCTATTTTTCAATGTGTCACGGCTTTTTCATTTTTAAAAATACGTCATTCGCCCAAGAAGCGTCTTTTAGATACGACATATTTTTGAATATGTGTCATCTGTAAGACAGAAGCCTTAGTCAGTTATTAATTATGTATGCCCAAGTTCATTTTTCAAAAATGATTACTAAAACATGAACTGATTTTTATAAAACTTTAGTAAGCCTTATGTTCAAAAATGAACAAAAAATGCCCCTTAGCGATTCATTTTGAACGATTTGACGATACACTGCTTTTTTTATCTTTCTCGCTGCCAGCTTCTTATTTCAAGCCGGAAAAATGATGAATCGGGTGAAAAATCGACCTCTAACGGTTAGTTTTCACCCATTTTTTTAGAATTGCTATGCAAAAGTATCGTATTTTTTTAAGATTTCTTTGCTAACTATTTGTCACGACGTCCTATCGAGCGCAAAAAAATGAAATTCAGTCAGCCTATTCACTTAGTGTTGTCGCTTAATGAAAAATATGTCGTATCCAAAACACGCTTTCTGGCATAATCAGCGATTTCTAATAACATAAAAAAATTCGACGTCGCATCAAAAAATGATGGGCGTCGAATTTTTTTTGTCGTTATTTACGTTTATTACCTTTTGGTTCGCCTTTAATAATCGCTTTTGCTGGTGCCTCTTTTGCTTTTTTCACAATTGTATAAGCGGTATAGCCACTATCTTTTTCAAATTCGCGGCAATATGTTTTTTCTTCAGACATTGCCGGTACAATTTCTTTGAAGCGACGATACGTTGCAAGAACGACCTCGCGCTTTACGCCCGTTTCGTATGCTTTTTCAATTGCTTGGAAAAAAGCGATGACGTCGACGATTTCTTGTGATGACCATTCGAGTGAAAATGGATATGAATATTCCATAAAGTTCCCTACCTTTTTTAACGTTGTACTGCTATTGTACACGTTAAAATAGCAACCAAGCAACAAACGGACAAAGAACCGCACCTAAAATGGCACTCAGCGTCATCGATACCGAGCCAATCGAGAGCGTTTGCTCACCATATTCTGTCAGCTTACTCACCCCAATGCCATGCGAGGCACTCCCCATCGATACACCGCGACTAACAGGTGTATCAATGTTAAACAGTCGGTAACAAAGTGGGCCACAAATCGCGCCTACAATGCCGGCCACAATAACGAAAAATACCGTAAACTGTGGAATGCCACCAATCATCGCACTAATTTGTAGTGCCACTGGTGATGTAATGGATTTTGGTAAATAGCTAAGCATTACCGCATCTTCTAATTTCATAATCCATGCCATGAGTAGCACTGTCAGCATCCCAGCTAGCATTGCAACGCCTACACAACTTAAAATGATTTTTCGATTTTTCATAATCGTATCCCACTGTGTATATAGTGGATAAGCCATCGCGACAACAGCTGGCCCGAGCAGCCAATTAATAAACTTGCCGCCTTCCATATACGTATCATACGGAATATGTGCAAGTGCGAGCACAACAATTAATACAATCGTCGATGTTAAAATCGGAAATAAAAATGAAATACCTGAACGCTTGTAGAGCCACGTCATCAACATAAAAATACCAACTGTCAGTGCAATAAAACTAATCGCGACCATGTGCATTCCCCTCCATTTTCCGTGCAAGCTTACCGGTTAATACGAGCGTAATAAGCGTACTAATGGTCACAATCACAATGAGAATGACACCGTAGCCAGATAACAGCTCTGGATAATTCATAATACCAACTGTTGCCGGGATAAAGAGTAATGTCAAAATCGGCAGTAAAAAGCCCGCGCCCTCTTTGACAAATTTTACGGGCATAATGCCACTTAGTAAGCACCCTAACAATAAAAGTAAGCCAATGATGCTCCCAGGTAACGGGATATGTAGCCACTCGACGAGTACCGTACCAATCCAACAAAATGCATACAGTACAAAAATTTGAATGATGATTTTTAAATATTTCATTTTCCCACCACCTTTTCCAACAATTGTATAATCAAACGATTGCACTCGTCAAAGGAAAATGAATAACATCTCATTTCAACGTAAAAAAAGAGGCTAGGATTTCCCTAACCTCTTTTTTAGAAATTAAATATCTTTGTTTTCGTGTGCACGATCTTTTTTCAGTAATTTAGATAGCAGTTCGTAAACAAGTGGTACGACGATTAATGTTAAGACCGTCGAACTAATTAAACCACCGATTACCGTAATCCCCATCCCTTTTGAAATAAGACCAGCGCCCTCGCCACCAATTGCTAGTGGCACTAATGCAGCAATCGTTGCAATGGCTGTCATCAGAATCGGACGTAGACGTGTCGCACCCGCTTCAAGAATCGCTTCTCGTAGTGATAAACCGTCATGTTCCATATGGATAATACGGTCGACCAGCACGATGGCGTTCGTGACAACGATACCGACGAGCATCAGTACCCCGATTAATGAAGATACACTGATTGTTTCACCAGCAATCCATAATGCGACAAGCGCACCGATTACAGTGAATGGTAATGAGAATAAAATCGAGAATGGTGCAAGACCTTCACCAAATGTTACAACAAGTACAAAGTAAACAATCGCAATCGCTGCCGCAATCGCAAGACCAAGTTGAGAGAATGTGCTTGCGATGTCTTCTGTGACACCACCAGCATCAATTGTCACACCGTTTGGTACATCGATTTTATCGATTTCTTTTTGTACAACTGAGCCAACGCCCGTAATATCTTTATCCGTTACAGTAGCTGTTACTGTCGCGTAATATTTACCGCCGCTACGTGTGATTTCTGTTTGCGTTTTGTCTTTTTTAACATCGACTACTTCGCTTAGTTTCACTTTTTCACCAGTTGGTGTTGTAATTTTTTCAGCTAATACTTTTTCAAATGTATCAGGACTTGTTGCCGCTGTTTTCAATTGAACATCGATTGTTTTACCGTCTTCTTTAATCGTTGTTAGTGTCGTTGCCTGCACATTTGGATTGATTGCCATTGCGATTTGGCCGGTAGTTAAACCAAGCTCATTGGCACGTTTTTGATTTACGACTAATGTTTTTTCATCATACTCTTCAGATAATGACGATTTCACATCTTTTAAATCGTTATTTTTTTTCATCACTGCTTCCATGTCTTTAATGACTGGGCGCATGTCCTCGATTGTATTACCGTGGACAGAGTATGATAATTCACTATTTGATGAGCCCGTGAAGTTTTGTTCTTTCCATTCACCCGGTACATCAATTGCTTGGATTTTCTTCACTAATGCCGTTTTCTTATCCGCAAAGTTTTCTGTGTCTGGGTCGTAAATGATGTATACTAAACCACCATTACCGCCGCCACCCATCATTGGGTTTGAGCCACCAATTGATGTTTGAATGGTCTCTACATCTGGTGCGTCTTTAATAATTTTTTCAGCTTTATCAATGTCTTTAATGACTTGATCGCGCGTTTGACCAGGTTCTGGTGTATACGTCACATAAGCCATTTTTTGTTCATCATCTGGTAGGAAGCTAAAGCCAACAAGTGGTGCTAGAAATAAGCTACCGACTAATAATGCAATGGCACCAATTGATGTTACCCATTTATGGTCTAAAATCCATTTTAAAGCACGTTTGTAGCCACGTGCCATTTTGCCATGCTCTTCTTTTTTATGCGCACGTTCAGCAGGCTCTTTATATAGTTCCTTTTTGAATAGTGAATGCGCAAGTACAGGAACGACGGTAATCGCTACAAGTAATGATGCGAATAACGCAAAGCCCATTGTAAGTGCGAATGGTAAGAATAATTCGCCGACCATACCGCCTACTAAACCGATTGGTAAGAATACCGCTACCGTTACGATTGTTGACGCTAGAATTGGGCGGAACATTTCAAGTGTTGCCGAACGGATTAATGCACGACCACTTAATTTTTCATCTTTTGAATACAGACGACGATAAATATTTTCGACGACGACAATTGAGTCATCAATAACCCGACCGATGGCAACGGTCATTGCACCAAGCGTCATCATATTTAGCGTAATATCCATCTCTTTTAAGAAGATAACCGCGATTAATAATGACAATGGAATCGAGATAATCGAAATAATTGTTGAACGGATGTTACGCAGGAATAGCATAATAATAACTACGGCTGCTAATGCCCCAAATAACGCTTTTTCAAGCATTGTGTTCACTGATTTTTCAATTGGGTCCCCTTGGTCTAAGGTAACGTCGATTTTGACATCTGGATTTTCTTTTTCAAATGCTTTTGCTGCGTCTTTCACTTCTTGCACAACATCAACTGTGTTAGCATCTTGTGCTTTTACGACTTGAACAGCAATCGCATCTTTCCCGTTTGTACGTGAAACCGACTCTACTTCACCGACTAATTCCATTTTCGCAATGTCTTTTAGTTTTACAGTAGATGGTTTTGCTGCCTCAGCTTGAGCCGCTGCAGCTGCTGCCGCTTGTACTTCCGCACCAGCCGCTTGTTGCGCTTGACCTTGAGAAGCCGCTTGTGCTGCGCCAGCTTGTGTAGAAGCTGCGCTTTGCTGTACAGGGATTTCTAAGTTTTTCAATTTCTTTAATGTTGTCATTTTACCGTCGACAACAACTGATTGCTCTGAATCTTTAAATTCAAACATACCTAGTGGCGCTGTCGTATCCATCGCTTGGATAAATTGCTTCACAGAATCCTCTGTTAAGCCATTCGCCGCTAATTTTTTGTCATCAAACTCAAGCTCTACTTTCTTCACTTGTTGACCTGATAATGACACCGAAGAAACGCCATCTAATTGTTCCATTTTTGGCTGTAAATAATCTTCTGCTGTTTTTGTTAATTCGGTAATATCTTGATCTGTTGAGGACACACTAAGTGCCACAACGGGGAATGCATTTAATGATAAACGGTCAATCGTTGGACTTTCCGCTGTCTCAGGCAGTTCGACCTTTTCTAATGCTTCCTTGATGTTTTGGCGCGCCTCTTTCATATCCGTACTGTAGTCGAATTCTACTTGGATATTCGACATATTTGAATAAGAAGTAGACTGAACTGTTTTCACGCCTTCTAAGTTTGCTACAGCTTTTTCATAGGGGGTCGATATATCTTCCTCCACTTGTTCTGGAGTAGCACCCGGATAAACTGTCGCTACCGAAATAATCGGTACCGAAATATCCGGAATCGATTCACTCTTCATATTTAGACCTGAATAAACGCCTGCACATGCTAGAATAATTGTCATGAGCCATACTGCTAGCTTATTTTTCAGGACAAATTTGACAAAGCCATTCAAAGTAAAACACCGCCTCTTTCACATAATTGACTAAGCGGTCATCATTCATTATAATAATGACCAACTAGTCATTACTTTAATAGTAATGACCGTATAGTCAAAAGTCAATTTTAAAGGGAGGTTGCTACGACCATGTCGAAAAAAGAGCTGATTATCCAAAAATCAAAAGAATTATTCTCGACAAAAGGGATCGAACAAACTTCCATCGAAGATATTACAAAAGCTTGTAAAATATCAAAAGGTGCCTTTTATTTATCATTCAAATCAAAGGATGCATTGATGCTTGCGATTGTCGATAGTATTATTCGTGAGGTCATTGTTCATATCCAACAATTAAATGATGAAGAGATTTCTTCGCATGAACGGCTTGAGCGATACTGTGCTTATAATTTTTCAATATTAGAACAGCATGCCCCACTTGTTATTATGTATTTACAAAATCAACCTATCTCAAACGATGATTTATTGGCCCATATTTCGCAGTTTGGGCTACAGATTGAAAAATATGTTTTAATTTTTTTAGAGGATGCCTATCCGTTCGTACCGAAAGAAAAAGTATATGATTTAGCAATTTATTTAAACGGGCTCATTAAAGGCTTCGGTGAATTTTTCTTTAATAAGCAAATTCCGTATCAATTTGCTGACGTGGCG
The DNA here is from genome assembly GCF_042686175.1 of Kurthia populi. Classification (NCBI taxonomy): domain Bacteria; kingdom Bacillati; phylum Bacillota; class Bacilli; order Caryophanales; family Caryophanaceae; genus Kurthia; species Kurthia populi. Next base: position 41,338 of record NZ_JBHUOR010000044.1, read on the forward strand.
TCGCATATTATGCACTGTCTAGATGCTCTAGCACAGGCAGAGCTAGCCGTTTTTGTGAACGCGGAATTATATGAAAGTAATCGTAAATCCCCCTTCCACTTTAAGCCTGAGGAAATGACGATCATCGAATTAGAAGAAATTGAGCGCTGCCTTGTCTTATATGATGACCACCCATTTTATAAGGAGACCTTACTTGTATTAAAAGAGGAATTGCAGCGCGACGAGCCACGTAAAGCTCTGTTAGCAGGCATGACGAATAATTTAATGCAGGAAAAAGAATTACAATGGCTCGCTACCTTACTTAAGCAAACACTTTAAAAAAAGAGAAATCGCGCAATTGCACGATTTCTCTTTTTTAGTTAACTGCGTACTTTTTTAAACACTGTGTACCCAAAACCAACAGCAACAATTAGTAACCAGACTAATAGAATACCTGTGTTTTGGAATTTAGCTGTTAAAAACGTTACGACCAATGTTACCACCGCAATGATGATAAACATAAGCCATAGTTTGCCTGTATTCACAAAATCTCCTCCTATAATGAAGGTGCCTTCCCGCCATCAATATTGACGGCGGTACCTGACACGTATGAAGCCGCATCTGAAACGAGGAAGGTAATGACATTTGCTGCCTCTTCCGTTTTTCCAATACGCCCTAAAGGAATGTCTTCGCCCATTTTAGCAGAAAATTCGTCCCACGTTAACGATGGATGCGATTGTTTCCAAATTTGTTCGATTTGTGCGCTACGAATGAGCCCAATGCACACCGTATTGACACGAATATTATATTTTCCTAAGTCCTTGCTCGCTGCATTGACAAGCGCTTGTCCTGCAGCACGACTCATCGACGTTGGAAGAGAGTTTGCACCTGGGGTTTTGCCGGCGATAGCGGTGACATTCACAATCGCTCCGCCACGTGTTTTCATATGCGGCAAGGCCATACGCATCGTATAAATGGCAGCGAATACTTTTAGTGCGACATCTTGCTCCCAAAGCTCCTCTGACACATCATCAAAAGCCTTTGCGGCCGCGGTACCTGCATTATTAATCAAAATATCGAGCTGTCCAAAATGCGTTACCGTTTCTGCGACAAAGCGCGCACAATCTGCCTTATTTGTCATATCTGCAACAACGGTAAACACCTCTTGACCTGTTTCATTGAAAAGATAGCGTTTCGCTTTTTCAAGACCTGCTGCATCGCGCGCACAAATGGCCACGCGTACACCTTCTTGTGATAACTGTAGTGCGGTTTGAAGTCCAATGCCTTTACTGCCACCTGTAATCATAGCGACCTTACCAGCTAAACCTAGTTGCATAACAGTCTCCTCCTTCGTTTCCTATTATTATAGCAAATGAACATGGAGAAGTTGTGAAGGAACCTTGTAGGAACTACGACGAAATCATGCGGACGGCTGAACAAATGCCCATAATTTTTCAGCAACTTCCTGTGCATAGTCCTCTGCACGAACCGTACTACCTATATCCCAGTCTGCATACGCACCATACATACCCCAGCTCAGCACAATGGCATCGAGCTTTTGCCCATGCAGTAAATTGGCAAAAATACGCTCTAGTTGGCCCTTCACTTTTTCCTCAATCATTTGTGTAAACGTATTATACCCTCGTCTACAGTGTGTATTCATCGATTCATGAATCTCTACAATTGATAAAAACATGCGCTTCATTAAATCCGTACTCAGCTGCTCCTGGCATGTGAAATACGTTTTCATGACGGCACCTGTTTGTTCCGTTAATACACTATCTAATAGCTCATACTTATCAACAAAATGCGCATAAAACGTCGCGCGATTAATCGTCGCAAGCTCTGTGATATCCTTCACCGAGATTTGGTCAAAATTTTTCATTTTAATTAATTGATTAAAAGCATCAATAATGAGCTGGCGTGTACGAATCGCACGTGGGTCGGTTGTTTGCGTTGTCATAATCGTCATCCTTTCAGCAACAATTTTTCAAAAGTGTTGTGTAAGTGACAAAATTTGGTAATTGTTTATTGTAGCATTTGCCACTTCGCTTTATAGTATAACTATACAACAGCTGTTGCTTATAAAACAACTGTTTGAAACATTCAAGGGAGGCAATCACTATGTTACCAATTCATACAATTCAATCCATCACATTACAACGTGGAGACGGCCGTAATTTACGCTATGTTTTGCAATTACGCGACCCAATGGACAATGATCCATTCATCATCTTAGCAGATGACAAATTTGCGCATAACACGTTTGCCGATCACCCACATAAAGGGATGCAAACAGTGACATACGTTTTAGAAGGCAGCTTAACACATTATGATAGTAAAACAGGCGGCGGTGGTAGATTAGCAGAAGGCGACTTCCAAATTATGACCGCAGGACGTGGCATTATTCATAATGAAAATCCAGACCCAGGCGAAGAAGTTCGCGTGCTACAACTTTGGGTGAATCTTTCATCTGACAATAAAAAACAACCAAGTAATTATCAAGACTTACCACATGACAACGCACCCGTAAAAGCAATTGATGGCGGTCAAGTAACGGTCTTTGCTGGTGACGTGGATGGCACTACTTCTCCACTTGCGTTATTAACACCTTTTATCTTTGCAGAAGTAAAACTTGAAAAAGGTGCTCGCTACGAGTTCCCTGTTAATGCCGGCTTTAATACGTATTTATACGGACTTGATGGTGAATTTAGTATTAACGGCGAAGCATTAAAAGCATTTGATACGGTTCACTTTGATATCACTAAAAATGAGGATGTCATTGTCATCGAAGCAACAGAAGATGCAACGATTATCGTCTTTAGCGGCGAGCCAATTAAAGAGCCAGTCATCGCCCAAGGTCCATTCGTTATGAACACACAGGAAGAAATAAATGAAGCATTTGCAAGCTATCGCAACGGGACGTTTTTAGAAGGCGTACCTTACTAGGAGGAAATGAAAATGAAAATTGAATTTTATGCAGATTTTACTTGTCCATTTAGCTATATGGGAAAACGTCGTTTAGATGAGGTCATCGAAGCAAGTGACGAGCCGATTGAGTTTGAATTGAAAGCATTCCAGCTAACACCGGAGGCACCAACTGAAAATACGATGCGTACCGTTGATTTATTAGCGAAAAAATTCGGCAAAATACCAGCGGAAACAATGGCAACAACTGCACGCCTTCGTGACCAAGCCGCTCAGGAATACGGTCTTGAATACAATTACGACACGATGCTTGCACCAAATACGAAAAATGCACATCGCCTTGCAAAACGGAGTGCACAGTTCGGCAAAGCACAAGATATGACAGAACGCTTCTTCGCTGCGATTTTCACACGCGGCTTAGATTTAAATAAAGAAAGTGATTTACTACAAATCGTCGAAGAAGCAGATCTTGATGTCGCTGCTGCAAAAGAGGTCCTTCATTCAGATGCCTATGCACAAGAAGTTGATGCAGACCGCCAAGAAGCTGCACAAAACGGCATTCACAGTGTGCCGAGCTATGTATTCGACAATAAACTTGTAACAGGTGCTCAACCACTTTCTGTATTCTTACAAGCCATTAAAGCATAATAAAAAAACACTTCCTATATGGAGTTGTTTTTTTATTAGGTAACATGTGATGAAGAACTGATTCATGCTAAAGCCTCCTCGCTCGTAAGCTCGCTACTCGTTGTAGCATCTTTTTCCGGTATGCCACTCGCATGAACTTTATCAAAATCCACGTATTAGATAGTAGTTGAACGGTTTGCACTTTAAGTTAAATTTCATGTCCGTTCAAACGCTCTTTTCATTAACACAAAAAGCCCTCGACCGAAGTCGAGGGCTTTTACTTAATTAAAATTATTTTTTACCTAAGATATGGATTGGGTTACCAAGTGCTACTTCTGCAGCTTCCATAGTGATTTCACCTAAAGTTGGGTGAGCGTGGATTGTCATCGCGATATCTTCTAACGTCATGCCGCCTTCAATAGCAGTTGCCATTTCAGCGATCATATCAGAAGCACCAACACCAACGATTTGAGCACCGATTAATAAGCCATCTTCTTTACGACCTACTAATTTTACGAAGCCTTCCGTTTCGTTAAGTGCTAACGCACGACCGTTTGCGCCGAATGGGAATTTACCTGTTACAACTTCGAAGCCTTCAGCTTTCGCTTCTTCTTCGTTTAAGCCAACAGTTGCCATTTCTGGATCTGTGAAGCAAACAGCAGGAATTGCTAAGTAATCTACGATTGATGTTTCGCCAGCGATTGCTTCAGCAGCAACTTTACCTTCGTAAGATGCTTTGTGAGCTAATTGTAAGCCAGGTACGATATCACCGATAGCATAAATGTTTGGTACTGATGTACGACCTTGGTTATCAACTTTTAATAAACCGCGTTCGCCGAATTCGATACCCGCTTCTTCAAGACCCATTTCGTCAGTGTTTGGACGACGACCTACAGTTACTAATACGTAATCAGCTTCAACAGATTTTGCTTCGCCGTTTACTTCGTAGTTTACTGTAACGCCAGTTTCTGTTTCTTCAACGCCTTGTGCAAGAGCGCCAACTTCAACAGTAACACCTTTCTTTTTAAGGCCTTTTTTCACGATTTGAGTCATCGCTTTTTCGAAACCAGCTAAGATGTCTTTGCCGCCTTCAAGGATTGTTACTTCAGAACCTAGGTTAGCGTATGCTGAACCAAGCTCAGTACCGATGTAACCACCACCGATTACTACTAGTTTACCTGGTAGTTCAGTAAGGTTAAGAGCACCTGTAGAGTTAAGAACACGTTTAGAGAATTTGAACGTTGGGATTTCAACTGGACGTGAACCTGTAGCAAGGATTAAGTTTTTGAAGTTATAGTGTTGTGAACCAGTTTCAGTTGCAACTGTTAATGAGTTAGCAGAGTTTAAGTAAGCTTCACCCATAACTACTTCGATACCGTTACCTTTTAATAAACCAGACACACCGCCTGTTAATTTCTTAACAACGCTTTCTTTGAATGCTTGTGCTTTAGCGAAGTCAAGTTGTACTTCTGGCACGACAACACCCATGTCTGCTGATTCTTTAGCATGTACATAGCGGTGACCTACAGAGATCATTGCTTTAGATGGGATACAACCTACGTTTAAGCAAACGCCACCTACATATTCTTTTTCAATAACTGTTACTTTTTGTCCTAGTTGTGCTGCGCGAATCGCTGCAACATACCCACCAGGGCCTGCACCAATTACAATTGTGTCTGTTTCGATTGGGAAATCTCCTACTACCATTTGTTTTACGCCTCCATTAATAATAATTCAGGATCGCTCAATAAGCGTTTGATTAGATTCATAGCATTTTGAGCTGTAACCCCGTCAATCATGCGATGATCGAAGCTCAATGATAATGCTAACACAGGTGCTGCGACAATTTCACCATCTTTGATAACTGGTTTTTCCGCAATGCGGCCAACACCAAGAATAGCAACTTCGGGATGGTTGATTACCGGAGTAAACCATTGACCACCTGCAGAACCGATATTAGAAATTGAGCATGATGCACCTTTCATCTCATTCGATGCTAGTTTACCATTTCTCGCTTTGTCTGCCAATTCGTTAATTTCATTTGAAATGGCGAAAACAGATTTGCGATCCGCATTTTTTACGACCGGAACGAGTAAGCCACGCTCTGTGTCTGCTGCGATACCTATATTATAATAATGTTTCGTAATAATTTCCTCTGTTTCGTCATCAAACGAGCAATTTAATGCCGGGAATTCGCGTAAAGCGCTCACAAGGGCTTTAACTACATAAGGAAGGTATGTTAACTTAATTCCTTTTTCTGCCGCTACTGCTTTAAATTTCTTACGGTGTGCAACAAGTTCTGTCACATCGACTTCATCCATTAATGTTACATGCGGTGCTGTATGTTTTGAGTTAACCATTGCTTTTGCGATAACGCGACGCATCGCTGAAATTTTCTCGCGTGTTTCTGGGAATTCACCTTCTGAAACAACTGGTGCTTGTTTTGTTTCAGTAGCTGGTGCTTCGGTTGTTACTGCTTCTTCAGCTGGTGCTTCGGCTGCTTGTTGACCACCATTTTTAAATGCTTCGATATCTTCTTTTAACACGCGACCGTTTTTGCCAGAGCCTGTTACTTGTGTGATATCAACGTCGTTTTGACACGCAAATTTACGAACAGAAGGCATTGCGATAACGCGGTTTGTGCCAGCAGGTTTTACAGTTTCTGCTTCAGATGCTTCTTTAGAAACTTCTTTCTTCGGTGCTTCTTCTTTTGGCGCTTCTTCTGTTTTTGGTGCTGCTTGTTCAGCTGATTGTTGAACTTGCTCTTCCGTTGCTTCCTCGTCATCTTTATGACCGTGAAGCTCTAAATCTTCATATCCTGGTGCGTCAATTTCAAGTAAAATCGTACCTACTGTTGTTAGTGTACCTTCTTCTACAAGAACTTTTTCGATTGTACCTTCTACTGGAGATGGGATTTCTACGACTGCCTTGTCGTTTTGTACTTCGGCTAAGATTGTATCCTCTTCAATTTTGTCTCCTGGTTTAACGAACCATTTAACGATTTCTCCCTCGTGAATACCTTCACCGATGTCTGGCAAGCGGAATTTATATGACATGTGCAATTCACCCTCCTAATATCTATTTTCAAAAAACGTTTATTTTCATGATAATAGAGAAGCATTTACACAATTTGCGCAAATGCTCTCTTTAATTTTATTAGAATTCTAAAACTTTTTTAGCTGTAGCTAACACATCTTTGTAGTTTGGTAACCAAACTGACTCAGCTTGTGGGAATGGATAGATTGTGTCAGGTGCTGCGACACGTAGTACAGGTGCTTCTAATGAAAGAATGGCACGTTCGTTAATTTCAGCAATTACTTGTGCTGCGACACCTGCTTGTTTTTGTGCTTCTTGTACAACGATTGCGCGGTTTGTTTTTTCAACAGATGCCACGATTGTTTCAATATCAAGTGGTTGAATCGTACGTAAGTCGATTACTTCCACTGAGTGACCTTCTTTTTCTAACTCTTCTGCCGCTTTTAATGATTCGTGAACCATTGCGCCGTAAGTGATGATTGAAAGGTCTGTACCTTCACGTTTCACATCTGCTTTACCAAGCTCGATTGTGTATGATTCTTCCGGAACTTCTTCACGGAATGAACGGTATAATTTTAAATGCTCTAAAAATACAACAGGGTCATTGTCGCGAATTGAAGCGATTAATAAACCTTTTGCATCGTATGGTGTTGAGGGTACAACTACTTTAATACCTGGTTGTTGTGCAATTAAACCTTCTAAACTATCTGAGTGCATTTCTGGTGTATGCACGCCGCCACCGAATGGCGAACGGATTGTTACAGGTGCGCTTAAGTTGCCACCTGAACNTGAATTTCAGGAACAGGACGGAAGCCTTCAAGTGCTAAACCGATTGCTAAACCACCAATACCTGATTCTGCAAGTGGTGTATCGAATACGCGACCCTCGCCGAATTCTTTTTGTAAACCTTCAGTAGCTCGGAATACACCGCCGTTTACGCCGACGTCTTCACCGAATACTAATACGTTTTCGTCGTCTTTTAACTCACAACGTAGAGCATCTGTAATTGCTTGAATCATTGTCATTTGTGCCATCGGTTATTTCGACTCCTTCTCTGCGTAAATTTCATATTGTTCTTTTAAGTTAGCAGGCATGCTGTTTTCATCATGCATGATTGAAATTAAGTCTGTTACTTTTTGTTTTGGAACACTATCTGCTTCTTTAATTGCTGCTTTGATTTGCTCTTTCGCATCTTCAATCACAGCCTCTTCTTTTGATTGATCCCATAAACCTTTTGCTTCTAGGTATTTGCGGAAACGGATGATTGGGTCTTTTTTGCCCCACTCTTCGTCTGTTTCAGAAGTACGGTAACGTGTTGGATCATCACCAGCCATTGTATGTGGACCGTAACGGTAACATACTGTTTCGATTAATGATGGGCCTTCGCCTCTTACTGCACGGTCGCGCGCTTCTTTCGTTGCCATGTACACCGCTAATGGGTCCATACCGTCAACTTGGATGCTTGGAATACCAGCTGCAATCCCTTTTTGCGCTAATGTTTTCGCACCTGTTTGTAAATGACGAGGTGTTGAAATCGCAAATTGGTTGTTTTGGATAATGAATACAGCAGGTGATTTGAATGCACTTGCAAAGTTAATACCTTCGTAGAAGTCCCCTTGTGAAGAACCGCCATCGCCTGTGTATGTTACAGCAACTGCTTCTTTACCACGTTTTTGTAAACCTAATGCCACACCAGCAGTTTGTACATATTGTGCACCGATAATGATTTGTGGTGATAATACGTTTACGCCCTCAGGTGATTGACCGCCCGCAAAGTGACCGCGTGACCATAAGAATGCTTGTGATAACGGAACACCATGCCAAACGATTTGTGGTACGTCACGGTAGCCTGGTAAAATCCAGTCCGCTTTCTCTAATGCGTAGTGAGAAGCGATTTGTGATGCTTCTTGACCTGCTGTTGGTGCGTAGAATCCTAGGCGACCTTGGCGGTTTAATGAGATTGAGCGTTGGTCTAAAATACGCGTGAAGACCATACGGCGCATTAATTCGACTAATTTTTCATCTGATAGTTGTGGATCTAAATCCGGACTAACGATTTCCCCTTCTTCGTTCAAAATTTGAACCATTTCAAACTTTTCTTCGATTTCTTGTAAGTTTTTTACGGCATCGAAAATTGATTTGTTTGCTGACATTCTCTCACATCTCCTTTGAAACTGTATTATATTTAATGTTGTTTTTTATTAGTACAACTAATTCATGAACTTAGTATACATAATAGAATTTCGTTCGTCAATCATATAGTTAGCTTGATTTTTAAACTTTTTTCTTACTACACCATTAAAAAATCATCTGTACTGTATTACATTAATTTATAACACTGTACTATATCAGGGTCATTTTTTGTCCCAAAAATGGTAATACAGCATTAGTACACATTTCACGAAGCTTCCGTTATTGCACGATACGCTTAGTCATGTATACTAAAAACATAGCGAAACGAAAGGAAGAACTGAACGATGATTTTAATGAAAGACATTATTCGCGAAGGTCACCCGACTTTACGTGAAAAAGCTACAGAATTAGCATTCCCTCTTACAAACGACGAAAAACAATTAGGCGAAGACTTATTACAATTCCTTATTAATAGTCAGGACCCTGAATTAATGGAAAAATACGATTTACGCTCGGGTATCGGCATTGCCGCCCCACAAGTAAATGTTAGTAAACGTATTTTTGCACTTCACCTACCAGATGATAAAGGTAACTTAATTAGCATGGTTGTTGTAAATCCAAAAATCGTTAGTCATTCAGTGGAAAAAGCGTATTTACCAACTGGTGAAGGCTGTCTATCTGTTGACCGCGAAGTACCAGGGTATGTACCTCGCCCACAACGTATTACGGCGAAATTTTTTGATTTAGATGGTAATGAACATAAAATGCGTCTTAAAAATTTACCAGCGATCGCATTCCAGCACGAATTAGATCACTTAAATGGTGTGATGTTCTATGACCATATCAACAAAGAAAATCCATTCTTTGAAGCACAAGATTCACATCCACTTGATTAAGTTTTATCTATATAAAAGGAGGACACCTACAATAGGCGTCCTCCTTTTTTTAAATTAACCCAATTTTTTTCATCGCTTTTGATAAGCCATCATGGTCGACATGGTCCGTCACAAATGTCGCGGCGCGCTTTGCTTCGTCTACACCGTTGCCCATCGCCACACTAATGCCACGCTCTGAAAAGGCCTCAAGCATTTCTTTATCATTTAAGCCGTCACCAAAAACGACGACATCTTTTGCTTCAAAATCCGTATGTTTTAAAAACTGCTCAATGCCATACGCCTTTGAAACGCCTTTATTAATAACATCTAATGAATATTCGTGCCAGCGGATAAAATGCAGCTCAGGAAACGCCTTACGATAATCTGCTTCAACCGCCGCATCACCGTAAAGTAAAATTTGATAAATTGGTTTTAGGCTATACGCTTTTGGCGCTACAGTCGGCATCGGATAAAATAATGAGTCCATGCTAACTTGTACTTCATGCGTATTAATAGTAGAAGACATTTTTTCGTCGTCTAAAAAGACAAGCGGACTATCTTCTTTATACGCCATGTCCACCATGCGCTCCATCGTTTCAAGCGGCAGTGGACTTCCTGAAATTAATTTTCCTTTGTATACAACATACTGTCCATTAAAACTCACATACGAATCTACAGCGAGCTCTTTCGCTACTTCTTCTAAAAAGTAAGGTGAGCGACCCGTTGCAATCGCCACCTCATGACCATTCGCACGTGCTGCATCAATTGCTTCACGCGTTGCTTGTGGTAGCTCCTTGTTTGAATTGTATAGTGTTCCGTCGATATCAAAAAATAAAATTTTCTTTTCCATCTGGCACGCTCCTTCTATGTCGATATGCTCTTTACATCAAAAAAATTTTTCTGTAAAATATTTTACTGAATTATTAGCACAAAATGGCTAATAAAATTGAGCAAACGTTTCATGCGCCCTGGCCATTTTTATGGAGGGCTTTTCTTTATTTTAAAGGACTAACATGATAATATAAAGGAAATGCAATTATTTTGAACGTATTAAAGGAGACAATAACACAATGATTTACAAAGTTTATTACCAAGAAAACAAGCTTGAGGTACCAGTTCGCGAAAATACTAAAAGCCTATATCTTGAAGCGGTTGACGTGCGTGAAGTACGTGAAAAACTTCAAGATCGTAACTACAACATCGAATTAATTCAATTGCTTGAAGGTAACTACCTAGAATATGAACAAGCAAGTGAAAACTACCGTTTGGAGAAATTTGACTAGATGAAATTTGTCAAAAACGACCAAACTGCTGTTTTCGCACTCGGCGGACTGGGCGAAATCGGCAAAAATACGTATGCAATTCAATTCCAAGATGAAATTATCTTAATTGATGCAGGAATTAAATTCCCGGAAGATGATCTTCTAGGAATCGATTATGTAATCCCTGATTACACGTATCTAAAACGCAATGTAGACAAAATCAAAGGTTTATTCGTAACACATGGCCACGAAGATCACATCGGTGGTATTCCTTATTTATTACGCCAAATTAACATTCCTGTTTATGGTGGTAAATTAGCACTTGGTCTTTTACGTAACAAACTTGACGAGCATGGTCTACTACGCACAACAAAATTAATTGAAGTGGCAGAGGAAGATGTGATTAAATTCCGTAAAACATCGGTTAGCTTCTTCCGCACAACGCACAGTATTCCAGACGCATTAGGTGTTGTTGTTAAAACACCGCCTGGTAATATTGTGCATACAGGTGACTTCAAGTTTGACTTTACGCCAGTTGGTGAACCTGCTAACTTAACAAAAATGGCTGAAATCGGGAAAGAAGGCGTTCTTTGCCTACTATCTGATAGTACGAATGCTGAACGTCCTGAATTCACCATGTCTGAACGTAAAGTTGGCGAGTCAATTGACGAAATCTTACGTAAAGTAGAAGGTCGTATTATCTTTGCGACATTCGCATCAAATATTCACCGCTTAAAACAAGTAACAGATGCTGCTGCAGCTCACGGTCGTAAAGTTGCAGTATTTGGTCGTAGTATGGACAACGCGATTACAATCGGTCGCGAACTTGGCTATATTACAGCACCAAAAGAAACATTTGTTGATGCGCAAACAATTAACCGTTTGCCAGCGAACGAAGTCATGATTTTATGTACGGGTTCGCAAGGTGAGCCAATGGCAGCACTTTCTCGTATTGCTAATGGTACGCACCGCCAAATCCAAATCCAACCAGATGATACAGTCGTATTCTCTTCTTCACCAATTCCAGGGAATACAACAAGCGTGAACAAAATCATCAACCTGCTATTCCGTGCAGGCGCTGACGTTATTCACGGTGCGATTAATAATATCCACACATCTGGTCACGGCTCTCAACAAGAGCAAAAATTAATGCTTCGCCTAATCAAACCTAAATTCTTCATGCCAATCCATGGTGAATACCGCATGCAAAGCATGCACAAACAATTAGGGATTGATTGTGATGTTCCTGAAGATAATATCTTCGTTATGGAAAACGGTGAAGTATTAGCATTAAGCTCAGACTCTGCACATGTTGCAGGTCGTATTCCATCAGGTGATGTATACATCGATGGTAACGGTATCGGTGATATCGGTAACATCGTTTTACGTGACCGTCGCATTCTTTCAGAAGAAGGCTTAGTTATCGTTGTTGTAAGCATCGATATGGAAACAAAACGCCTTGTGTCTGGTCCTGACATTATTTCACGTGGTTTCGTTTACATGCGTGAATCAGGCTCAATGATTAATGAGGCGCAGCAAATGCTGAACCGCAACTTGCAACAATCACTGCAAGATAAATCACCACAATGGTCTGAACTTAAAAACGAAATTACGGATATCTTAACACCGTACTTATTCGAAAAAACAAAACGTCGTCCAATGGTCTTACCGATCATCATGGAAGTCTGATTATAATAAAAAGGCTTGGAATATATATTCCAAGCCTTTTTTGTTGCGAAAAAAACTTTATAATTATTCCTTATTTTGCAAAATATATAGTCACAGATGTTTAGGTCAGTTCTTTTTTTCAGCTTCTTTTTACACGCGCGTGGCAATTTGTACATGCTGTGCAATATAAGTAGCCTGATGTGCGATACGTTCACGTGCCGCTGCATCCACCTCGTAATGACCATCCGCTAGCTTTGTCACTTGCTTGTCTACTACAAAGACGGTATGCGCAATATGTGTTGCACCAAGCACTGTCACAACGGGCTTCAGTGCATAATCAATCGCTAGTAAATGCCCAATAGAGCCGCCAATCGCAATCGGCCACACTAGCTTTCCTTCTAAGCCCTTTTGCGGAATCAAATCCAGGAAGGTTTTTAAAATTCCCGTGTACGCTGCCTTATAAATCGGCGTTAAAATGACGACAATATCTGCCGCTTCGACCTTTGCAGTCGCCGTCTTAATCGCCTCACTACCAAAATTCGCCAAAATTAAATCCTCTGCCGGTAGCTGATGGACATATAAGATTTCTGTGTCAATGCCATGTGCCTGCAAAGCCTGTTCCGCCTGCTGCTGCACCCCGGTTAACCGTGAATAAACTGTATTGCTGCCATTAATTAAAATTGCTTTTGTCATGTATAGCCCTCCTATTGTGTAACTGCACCTAAAACATCAGCTGCAGTGGGTGTTTTCAAGCCTAAGTTTCCACGTAATGTTGTGCTCTCATACTCTGTACGGAATAGTCCGCGGCGCTGTAATTCTGGAATAACAAGGTCAATAATATCGGTAAAACCTTCTGGGAAATGAGGTGGCATAATATTAAAGCCATCCGCAGCGCCATTTACAAACCATTCCTCTAGCTGATCGACAATTTGCGTTGGCGTTCCGACAATTTCTCGGTGTCCACGAGCACCAGCTACGCGCTCATATACCTCACGAATCGTCACAAGATTTTCTCGAACTGCTAAATCTCGAATGACATGATAGCGCGTCCGTGGATTAGATGGGTCCGCATTCGGTGCATCAAGTGGAAAAGCATCATCAATGTCATACTGTGAAAAATCAGAATCAGTCACACCAGACAAATACTTTAAGCCGACCTCTGGCAAAATATACGAGCTGAGCTGCTGTTGCTTAGCCCGCGCCTCTTCTTCCGTTTTCGCTACTGTAATAAACACACCCGGCATCACTTTTAAATCATCCGCATGACGACCATATTTTGCGAGGCGTCCTTTCACATCTGCATAAAATTGCTGCCCCGCTTCAAGTGTTTGCCAAGCTGTAAAGATGACTTCTGCGGTTTTTGCTGCAAACTCTTTTCCTGCTTCTGATGAACCCGCCTGCACAAGCACTGGATGCCCTTGCGGTGTTTCCGTCTGATCCAAATAGCCCTCCACATCAAACCATTCGCCATGATGCTCGACGCGATGCGTTTTTGCTTTATTTAAAAATTGGCCACTTTCTTTATCTAAAATGAGCGCTTCTTTTTCAACAGAATGCCAAAGCTTTTTGGTCACTTCTACAAACTCTTCTGCACGTTCATAGCGACGCGCATGTTCTAAATGATGGTCTTTACCAAATAAGGAAGCTTCTTTGCCATTCGATGATGTGACGATATTCCATGCGGCGCGACCACCCGATAAGTGATCAATGGAGCCAAATTTGCGCGCAAGATGGAAGGGCTCATTATAAGTTGTCGTTGCCGTTGAGACGAAGCCAATATTTTTTGTCACAGCTTGCAGCGCTGAAATTAATACAATCGGATCAAACTTCAAGCCCGAGCGGTCATTTTCAACAATTTCTTCACCAAAAACATCGGCGAAAAACACCATATCAAATTTCGCCTTTTCGGCTAATTGCGCCTGCTCTTTAATAAAATCAAACGTAAACGCTTCGTTTGTTTTAGCTGATGGATAGCGCCATGACGCCAAATGATGTCCTGGTAAAAAAAAGAATGCCCCTAGCTTCATTTGTTTGGTATTCCCCATATTCAACATCTCCTATTTATTTACTTGGTATTAAAACATACTTAATACGGATTAAATTCATTCGTATACATCGATTTCGTATCAATATTCCCTGCTGGTAAATCATCCACACGCTGTAATGGCTCAATCCAGCGACTGAAGTCCTCATCCGTAAATGTACCACCCTTTGTCGCAATACCTGTGCCACTCCAATATTGTAAATTTTCAATTGGCTCATCACGATCACGTTTTTCCATAATCGATTCTAAGCGCTCGACCACTTTATCGCGCTCAGTCGTATTCATCCATTCGATGGCCTTCGCCACACCTTGTGTAAAATCTTTTACCTCATCTGGATTCTCTTTAATAAACTCGGTCGTAAAGAAGTAGCTACCGGCATTATAAGCCTTTGAAAAAGCATCCATATCACGGAAAATGAGTTGCGTTTTTTTACGTTCTACAGCCTTATCACGAAATACACCATTCAGTGCGGCGACATCGACCTGCCCGTTAATAACGGCCTGCTCCGCATTCACTTGTGGCATCGTCACGAACTCAATTTTTTCAATATCCGCATCACTAACGCCCGATGTATGTAAGTATTCTCGAATGGCCATCTCATAATGCGCTCCCCGAATATTAACGGCCACTTTTTTACCAATCAAATCTTCGGGCTCTTTAATCGTTGTGCCCTTTTTGCCGAAGAAGCCAAGAAAGACTTTTTCATTACTACCATACGATGTCACGACCGATTTCACTTTGACACCCTTGGCGATGGATTTTAAAATCGCGCCATTAAAGGACATCCCGTAATCTAACTGCTTCGTCGCCACAAATTGAATGCTTTCCGGTCCACCCGTATAAGCTCCCTGATAATCGAGCGACACTTTTTTAAAGTAGCCTAAATCCTGCGCCACCTCTGCTGGGTTTACAATCCCCGTCTCTCCTTGATAACGCAGTGGATACTTACCATCCGCCGCCTTTGATGTAGCGTCCTCTGTCTTGTCACCACAAGCGCTAAGTGACACCGCCACTACTGCTGCGCTCAGCAATGCTGCAAATTTTTTCATTATTGATTCCCCCTATTTCACTGGTTGTTTCCATTTTGAAAAATGCTTTTCGATTGCAAGTAATGTTTGGTTAATGACAATTCCTAAAAGTGAGATTGTTAAAATTCCCGCATACATCTCAGGAATTTGGAAATTGTATTGTGTGAAGGTGATATAATAGCCAAGCCCCGCCTTTGCGCCAATCATCTCTGCGGCGATTAGTACGAGGATGGCCCCTGTCCCTGCCATGCGAATGCCCGTAAAAATCGTTGGCACAGAGGCTGGTAAAATGACTTTTTTAAATAACTGAAAATCCGATAAATTCATCGATTTTGCAGATTTAATATACAGCGGGTCGACATCACGTACCGCCGCAATCGTATTTAATAAAATCGGCCAAATACATGCGAAAATAATAATGCCCACTTTTGATACTTCACCGATGCCAAGTAATAAAATAAAGACCGGTAATAGCGCAAGTGCTGCCGTATTACGGAAAAGCTCAAGCACTGGATTAAAGAGTTCACGTGCTAGTGGATACCAACCAATGAGTAGTCCAAGTGGTACCGCAACTGCAATTGCTATAAAGAAGCCAAGTGCTGAGCGCACAATACTCGCGCTAAAATGCTTCCATAATTCGCCGCTGACAAGCAACTGCCACCACGTTTTTGCGATTTCAGAAAATGGCGGGAAAAACACGCGGTCCACTAAACCAATACGCGGTGCAATCTCCCATAAAGCAAGTAGTACAACTAATACAATGGATTGCTTAAATAGCTTTGTGCCTATCGTAAATCCGCTCGTTTCCTGCGCTGGTTTTGCGATAGCTTTTTTAATCGTAACCATCCAATTCCTCCTTTAAATATAAGCCCCCTGGTATTCCTTCTCATGCAGCTCACTCCATACCTGATGACGAATGCTTGAAAATTCACTGCTTGAACGAAAATCAGCATCTTGTAGTCGGTGCTTCGTATCATTATCGATTATCGTTTTGACCTTTCCTGGATTCGCTGACAGCACCGCAATACGCTGACCTAAATACACTGCCTCATCAATGCCATGTGTAATAAAGACAATCGTTTTTCCAGTCTTTTGCCAAATACGCACAAGCTCCTCCTGTAGATTTTCACGCGTTTGTGCATCAAGTGCCGCAAACGGTTCATCCATTAATAGCACCTCCGGATCATAGGCGAGGCTTCTCGCAATCGCGACGCGCTGCTTCATACCTCCTGATAATTCATTTGGATAATGATCATAAAATTGCTGAAGACCGACTAAATCCATATAATATTTTGCCTGCTGTAGCCGTTCTTTTTTCGAAATGCCCTTCGCCTCTAAGCCAAACGCCACATTTTGTAGTGCCGTACGCCAAGGATACAAAGCATATTGCTGAAAAACGATAGCACGATCTAAACCCGGTCCTGTAATTTCCTGCTCGTTAATTAAAATGCGTCCTTTCGTTGGCTTCGTTAAACCACCTAGCATATCTAACAATGTCGACTTCCCACAACCCGAAGGCCCTACTACTGTTAAAAATTCACCTTCGCGAACTTTTAAATTTACATCTGACACTGCTGTGAATGGTGGTTTGCCGTTTCGTGCTGGAAATGTTTTTTCGACAAACTCAAACGAGATTTTATTTTTCATCGACATCGCCTTCCTTATAATTCTTAGTGGTTTAATAGGTATTGAGGTGTAAAAAAAGGCTTCCGTGCCCGAAGAAATTATTCTTCCGGTACGAAAGCCTCTGGTTGTCCAGTGAGCATTTTTTAAACGCTAAAGCCTATTAACTTGATAGGAATACTTTAACAGCTATTCCTTTTTTGCGCAAGTAGTTTTCTGAATATTTTAAATTCGTATTAAAAAAGTGACTGGGCCAGAATACGTTATTTTCCTTTTTTAGCGTTCGCAACGAAAAACCGGAACCGCACCACAGCGCGATTCCGGTTTTTCTTATGCTCATATGGGAGGTTGTTTTTATACATATGTCCCAGCCTCTTTTAATGCATCATTTTTTTCTCAAAACGATTAATATCTGCATCTGCACCAATAACGATTAAAATATCACCTTCATGAATTTCCTCTTCCGCCTGTGGTGACACGATAACATCATTACCTCGCTTGATGGCCATAATGTTAATACCATAGCGTGCGCGGATATCCATACCAATAATTGTATGACCCTCTAAATGATGGGTCGCCTGAATTTCGACGATTGAGTGCTCATCCGATACTTCTAAATAATCTAATACATTATTTGATAGCATATTATTTGCGACACGAATCCCCATATCACGCTCTGGGTGGACAACATGGTCAGCACCAATTTTACGTAGCACTTTTTCGTGATAATCATTTTGTGCCTTCACCGTAATTTTTGGTACACCGATTTCTTTTAAAATAATCGTCGTTAAAATACTCGCCTGAATATCATCACCAATCGCGACAATCACATGCTCAAAATTACGAATACCTAATTGTTTTAGTACCGTTTCATCCGTTGTATCCGCTGTTACGGCTTCGGTTGCAATTTGCGCAAATTCATTGACGCGCTCCGATGACTTATCAATCGCCATCACATCGGCTCCTTGACTAACAAGCTCATTTACAATACTTCCGCCAAAGCGGCCTAGGCCAATGACAACAAATTCCTTTTCCATGAAAATACCTCGATTCTATTTTTTCACTGTCGACACGTTATTCAGCACTTCGATGTCGTTCATTGCCACACTCATCTAAAGGCTTTTCTGGACGACGCTCGCATGCTTCACATGTCGGGTCATCGCATGTTACCTCTACCCATTCATTACAAGTAGCACAGTACAATGCATCATAGTCATCCGAAAAGCGCAGTAGCTGTATACACATTGGACAATAATCGCGTAAATCCTCTACGTCAATGAGACGACGATCCATCGCTAAAAAAGTCCCTTCAATCGCTGCACGATCCAACGCTAACTCCCCCTTATTCGTCAGTATAGTATAGCATACAAAAAAGCAAGAAGTTGTCTAAAAGCCTGAAATAATCAGGTACTAGACAACTCCTTGCTGACGTTAGGAAAGGGTTAATTTTTTATATGAAAGCACTACGATTGGTGTTCATCATCTCGACCAATACAGCGCTCACACTGCGTATGAATTGACTCTACTTTTTCTCGGATTTCACTACCACATTCACAACAAATTTTTGGTTCTCTTTGACGATTTTCCATCAAAATCCCTCCATTTTTTGTTAAGCTAGTTGTTTGTATCCCGAAAGCGTAAGGAACTCTTCAAATTCATCTTGCTGCACTAAATCTTTAAAGATTCGTACAGCTTCATTAAATTTCGATGCATTGTACGCCGCTTCACCAAATTGGTCTTTTAGCTTTTGCATCTCCTCTTCAATCGTTTGCTCGACTAACTCAAGCGTAATGTCGCGTCCATCATCGAGCTTACCAGCCTCCATGCGAATCCACTGCCACACTTGTGTACGCGAAATCTCTGCAGTTGCTGCATCTTCCATTAGATTATGAATCGGTGCTGCCCCTTGACCACGAAGCCACGACGCGATGTACTGAATGCCCACACTACAGTTAATACGTAAGCCTTCTTCTGTAATTGTGCCCTCTGGTACTTCTAATAAATCTTCTGCTGACACTTGTACATCCTCACGTTTTTTATCGATTTGATTGGCATTTGGCATGTATTGATCGAATTGTTCCATCGCAACTGGTACTAAGCCCGGGTGAGCTACCCATGTGCCGTCATGCCCGTCCATCGCTTCACGTTTTTTATCCTCACGTACTTTAGCGAACGCAATGTCATTTGCCGCCGGGTCATCTTTAATTGGAATTTGAGCCGCCATCCCACCAATTGCCGGAGCATTACGTTTATGACAGGTTTGAATACATAGCGATGTGTACGCACGCATAAACGGCGATGTCATCGTCACTTGACCACGGTCTGGTAAAATAACCCCTTCTTGATTACGAAGGCGTTTGATGTAGCTAAAAATATAATCCCATCGACCACAGTTAAGACCTGCCGAATGCTCGCGTAATTCATAAAGAATTTCATCCATTTGGAACGCGCCTGTAATCGTTTCAATTAATACCGTCGCTTTAATTGTCCCACGAGGAATATCAAGTGCATCCTGTGCAAAATTGAAGACATCATTCCACCAGCGCGCTTCTAAATGATGCTCTAGTTTCGGCAAATAGAAGTATGGGCCTGTGCCATGCTCGAGTGCAGCTTTTGCATTATGGAAGAAATACAGACCGAAGTCGAATAAGCTCCCTGACATTGGCTCGCCGTCGATTTCAATATGCTTTTCGATATAATGTAACCCACGAGGACGTACAAGTAAGGTTGCATGCTCACTGTTTAAGCGATACTCTTTCCCCGCATCATTTGTAAATGAAATCGTTTCACGAATCGCATCGGCCATATTAATTTGACCATCAATCATATTTTCCCACGTTGGGCTTGTCGCATCCTCGAAGCAAGCCATAAACATCTTCGCACCAGAATTCAATGCATTGATAACCATTTTACGATCAACAGGTCCTGTAATTTCTACACGACGATCCTGTAAGTCCGCTGGTAGTGGTGCAATCGTCCAATCTCCTTCACGAATGCTCTTCGTTTCTTCTAAAAAATGTAGCTGCTCCCCAGCATCTAGACGCGCTTGTTGCTCTTCACGCGCCTTTACTAATGCCATACGGCGCTCATTAAAGTTTTTTTGAAGTGACGCTAAAAACTGTAATGCCTCTGGTGTCAGTACACGCGCTGTATGGTCATTTTGTTCCCCTATAATACGGATATGTGCAGTCGTTTGTTGTTGCATGTGAATTCCCCTTCCCCAGTGTAAGATATAAAAATAATCTATACTGCGGCTGTAAGCGATTTCCTTTATTGCATGAACCTATCGGATACGGAGGCGCCCATATCGTCTATGCTCACGGTCAAAAAATTTAATCCCGCAGTATAGATTGCTTATGAAAAATTAGAATTGTGCTGTTTCTGTTGAGCCAGCCATTGCTGTTGTAGAAGATGTACCACCTGAAATGATTTGTGATACTTCATCAAAGTAACCTGTACCTACTTCACGTTGGTGCTTCGTCGCTGTATAGCCTTTTGACTCTGAAGCGAACTCAGCTTGTTGCAGTTTTGAGTATGCTGCCATCCCATTATCTTTGTAGTCATTCGCAAGTTCAAACATTGAGTGATTTAATGCATGGAAGCCAGCTAATGTTACGAATTGGAATTTGTAGCCAAGCTTACCTAATTCGCGTTGGTATTCAGCAATTTCATCTTGTGATAAATTCGCTTCCCAGTTGAATGAAGGCGAACAGTTATATGCTAGCATTTTTCCTGGGTATTGTTCATGAATGGCATTAGCGAATTGACGCGCTTCTTCTAATGAAGGTTTTGATGTTTCACACCATACTAGGTCTGCATAAGGTGCGTACGCTAGGCCGCGAGAAATCGCTTGCTCAATACCTGGATTTGTACGGTAGAAACCTTCTGGTGTACGTTCACCTGTTAAGAACGGTGCATCGTATGGATCAATGTCAGATGTAACCATATCTGCTGCGTCTGCATCTGTACGTGCGATGATAATCGTATCAACGCCCATTACGTCTGCTGCTAAACGAGCTGCTACTAAGTTACGTACCGCTGTTTGTGTTGGTTGTAATACTTTACCACCTAAGTGACCGCATTTTTTCTCAGAAGCTAATTGGTCTTCTAAGTGGATACCTGCTGCGCCCGCTTCGATCATGCCTTTTACTAACTCGAATACGTTTAGTGGGCCACCGAAGCCTGCTTCAGCATCTGCTACGATTGGTGCGAACCAGTCGAATTCACCGCCGCGACCTTCTGCTGTATCGATTTGATCAGCACGTTGTAGCGTTTGGTTAATGCGTTTTACAACTTGTGGTACAGAGTTTGCTGGGTATAATGATTGGTCTGGATACATTTGGCCCGCAATGTTTGCATCCGCTGCTACTTGCCAGCCTGATAAGTAAATCGCTTGTAAACCTGCTTTTACTTGTTGCATTGCTTGGTTACCAGTTAAAGCACCTAAGGCATTGATGAAAGGCTCTGTGTGTAATGAGTTCCATAAGCGAGCTGCGCCACGTGTTGCGAGTGTTTGTTCAACTAATACAGAACCACGTAATTTTAAAACGTCTTCCCCAGTGTACGGACGCTCTACACCTTCGAAACGAGCCTCTTTCCATTGTTGCTCTAATTGCTGTGCTGTTTGATTTGTCATTATAAATCCTCTCCCTCTATCTGATAAAGTTAACAACGATGTTCTGTTCTTGTGTTGCATAACAGTTATCATTTGTTGTAAACTACTATATAACAAAGATTAAAAGTTTGTATCATTTTTTGGATAAAATACCCATTATTCATGATAAAACGGTATAATGCTAGATGAAACCGTTTTAATTCTACTTTAGGAGGTAAGGAAATGACTGTAACAGATATGCAGCTACAGGATGTATTAGTACAATATCAGGTTCTATGGGAAGATTGGATGCCAAAGGATGCGACCATTGCGCTCGCATATGAAGAACAATATATTTATTACGCACCCAAGCATTACGACATTCGTGTACAAATTGGGACACAGCCAGCTGAGACAAGTATTGCTTATCAAACCATTACGAAAAAACAAAAAGTCGCACAGCTTATCGAAGACCAAGAGACAAAGGCTTCTTACTACGGTGTGGGCTATCCGATTACCATTCAAGAGCGCGATGCTGCTTTAGTCGTCGTCTTACCTCCATCTTATGCAAAACATCAAAGCCCGACGCTAAAATTTGTGACAGGTCGCCTCGAAGACGAATGGATGCCTGTAGCTGTCTCAACCATTGCCTATTTTGAAAGCTACAATAAGAAAAACTGGTTTT
Organism: Kurthia populi; assembly: GCF_042686175.1. Taxonomy (NCBI): domain Bacteria; kingdom Bacillati; phylum Bacillota; class Bacilli; order Caryophanales; family Caryophanaceae; genus Kurthia; species Kurthia populi. The sequence continues at coordinate 63,821 of NZ_JBHUOR010000044.1, forward strand.
ATATAGAAGGACAGCAATACCAGGTGTCCTTAACAATGAAGGAATTGTCCGAGCGCTTACCTGAAGAATTTATTCGGATACACCGTTCATTCATCATAAATATTCATAATATTTCAAAAATTTCACGTGATATTACATCCAATCTCGTTATTGTGACACGTGATGGTACGCATTTACCGGTAAGTCAAAGTTATGTTGCCGACTTACGAAAAGCACTCGAATTTTAACTAAAACGAAAAACCTTGCTACGGCGCGGTTTTTCGCTTTAGTTTTTTTCATGTTTACATATTTTTATTTGTGTAATACAACTGTTAGATTCTTTTTTTCATAAAGGAGTTGAAAATTTACGTCAATTTTGTATAATAAATAACGTTTGAGTAAACTTTAAGTTTTGTTAAAGTAAACTTTCTTTACTAAAAGTATGGTTAAAGTAAACTTTCTTTACTAGAAGTTTACCTATAGTAAATGACGAGGAGCAACGACATGCAAATCGGTAAAAAAATAAAACGTCTGCGCCTAAAAAAAGGCCTCACGCAAGAGGAACTTGGTGAACGCACAGATTTAAGTAAAGGATATATTTCGCAGCTTGAACGCGATTTAAACTCCCCATCAATTGAAACACTCTTTTCATTATTAGAAGTACTTGGTTCAACACCAAAGGAATTTTTTGATGATGATGTGACAGAGCAAAAAGTTGTTTATATGGAAGAAGATCAAACACTTTATACCGATGAAGAAAAACATTTTCATCTTCAGTGGCTGATTCCAACATCAAATGAAAAAGAAATGGAGCCAGTGCTTTTAACATTGGAAGCACATGGTGAGTTCAAGCACTTTGAGCCATCCCAATCGGAAACATTTATTTATGTCGTCGAAGGTCGTCTACGCCTCGAACTTGGTAAAGAGCATTATATCGCTACAAAAGGGAATGCCCTTTACTTTGAGGCTTCTGACCATCACCAATTATTTAATGACCATGACGGACAAACAAAAATTTTACTCGTCGCAACAGACTCATATTTGTAATTAGGAGGCTCTCTTATGGACACGATTATTCGTTTTGACAACGTATCAAAAACATATGACGACGGTACAGTCGTTTTAAAAGACATCAGCTTCGAAATGGAGCGTGGAAAGTTCTACACATTACTAGGTCCCTCTGGCTGTGGTAAAACAACCATTCTACGCTTAATTGCAGGCTTTATGGAACCCTCACAAGGCACAATTTATTTCAACGGCAATAAAATCAACAATGTGCCCGCCAATGAACGTCAAGTAAATACGGTTTTCCAGGACTATGCACTTTTCCCTCATTTAAATGTTTTTGAAAATGTCGCATTCGGCTTGCGCATTCAAAAGTTAAAAGAGAAAGTGATTAAGGAACGCGTAGAAGAAGCACTTCGCTTCGTAAACTTAGCTGGCTATGGCTCACGCGAAATTCAAGAAATGTCAGGTGGTCAGCGCCAACGTGTTGCAATTGCACGCGCCATCGTCAATGACCCTGAAATTATTTTATTAGATGAGCCATTATCAGCACTTGATTTAAAACTACGTACAGAAATGCAATATGAGTTACGTGAATTACAACAACGCCTTGGTAAAACATTTGTTTTCGTTACCCACGACCAAGAGGAAGCACTTGCGATGAGTGATGAAATCTTCGTGTTAAACCAAGGAACAATTCAGCAAAGCGGCTCTCCTGTCGATATTTACGATGAACCAATCAACCGCTTCGTTGCGGATTTCATCGGCGAATCAAATATTGTCGAAGGCATTATGGAGCGAGACTTTGAAGTATCGTTTATCGGCAAAACATTTGAATGTGTCGACCAAGGGCTAAATCCACATGAAAAAGTAGACGTTGTTATTCGCCCAGAGGATTTAGAAATTACAACGGTCGAAAATGGGAAAATCCCGGTAACCGTTGATACACAATTATTCCGCGGTGTTCACTACGAGCTATCTACTTATGACGACAATGGCAATGAATGGCTTATCCACTCGCTGAAAAAAGCTGATGTTGGTGCAAAAATCGGCTTAGACTTCGAACCGGATGCCATTCATATTATGCGTCCAAATGAAACTGAAGAAGAGTTTGACGCACGCCTAGAATCATACGGGGACGAAGAACATGCAAAATAAGCGTAGCGGTAGCTTAACGCTCGTACCTTATTATGTATGGATTGCCTTATTTGTTATCGCACCAATCATTTTAGTAGGCTACTATTCCCTACTCGATTTAGAAGGCAACTTCACATTCGAAAACTATAAAAACTTTTTAACACCTGTTTATTTAAAAATGACATTGAGTTCCTTCTGGTATGCCTTCTTAATTACCTTGTTCTGTCTAGTTGTGTCGTACCCAGCTGCATTCATTATTTCACGTCTTAAAAATAAACAACTCTGGCTCATGCTAATTATTATTCCATCATGGATTAACTTATTATTAAAAACATATGCATTTATCGGTATCCTCGGTCAAAGCGGTCCAATTAATGCATTCTTATCAGCAATCGGACTTGAAAAACAACAAATGCTATTTACGAGTGCAAGCTTTGTATTCGTATCCGTTTATATTTTCATTCCATTTATGATTTTACCGATTTTTAACTCGATTGATAAACTAAGCCCTGCCTTATTAGACGCCTCTCGTGATTTAGGTGCTTCTCGCCTTTATACACTACGCCGCGTCATGATTCCACTAACAATGGATGGCATTAAAGCAGGCATTCAGGCAGTCTTTATCCCTGCATTATCCCTGTTTATGATTACGCGTCTAATCGCTGGTAACCATGTGATTACACTGGGTACAGCCATTGAGCAGCAATTCCTTGTGACGCAAAACTGGGGTATGGGTTCGACAATCGCCGTATTCTTAATTATCTTTATGTTTATCATCATGGCCTTCACTGGCGAAAAGAGAAAGAAAGGAGCGTCTCGTCGTGACAAAAATTAATACAGGCTCTAAAGTCTATCTAGCACTTGTTTTTATCGTGCTATACGCGCCGATTTTCTTCTTAATTTTCTATTCGTTTAATAGTGGTGACTCGATGACAAACTTTAAATCATTTACACTCGATCATTATAAAGATGTCTTTGCGGATTCGCGCCTTGTCGTTATTTTATTAAATACCGTTGTTGTAGCGCTCTTGTCTGCATTAATCGCTACAATTATCGGTACAATGGGTGCTATTGGCATTCAAACGATGCGTAACCGCAAGCTACGCAATACCGTATTATCACTAAACAATATTTTAATCGTTAGCCCAGATGTTATTATCGGGGCATCTTTCTTAATTTTATTCACAATGGTTGGCATCAAGCTTGGGTTTATCTCTGTATTACTTAGCCATATCGCCTTTAGTATTCCAATCGTTGTGATTATGGTATTACCAAAAATGCAAGAAATGTCGAATACCTTAATCGATGCAGCACTTGATTTAGGTGCTTCGAAAAAAGAAGTACTAACGCGCGTCATCTTACCATATATTCAACCGGGTATTTTCGCTGGATTCTTTATGGCATTGACGTATTCACTCGATGATTTCGCCGTAACATTCTTCGTTACAGGGAATGGCTTCTCGACGCTGTCTGTTGAAATTTATTCAATGGCACGTGCCGGTGTTTCATTAACGGTCAATGCATTAAGCGGTATCGTCTTCGCTGTAACGATGCTCCTTGTACTTGGTTATTACTTCGTCACAACACGTAAAGTGAAAGGAGTGCGCAAATAATGAAAAATCTTGTGAAAGCAATCATTGCGATTGCCTTTGTATGCGCCGCACTCATGTATCTCGTCAATTCACTTGATAAAACATCCTCACAAGGCGGAGCAAATATTTTAACGGTTTATAACTGGGGTGAATATATTGACCCTGCATTACTGAAGAAGTTTGAAAAAGAAACAGGCATTCAAGTTATTTACGAAACATTTGACTCAAATGAGGCGATGATTACGAAAGTAGATCAAGGCGGTACAAATTACGATATCGCCATTCCGTCTGAATATACGATTGAACAAATGAAGCAAAAAGATTTACTGCTACCAGTAGACCACAGTAAAATACCGAATTTAAAAAATATTGATGAGGATTTTTTAGATTTAGATTTCGATAAAAAAAATGAATACTCTATCCCCTACTTCTGGGGAACAGTCGGTATTGTATACAATCCAAAAATGCTGAAAAAAGACTTAGATTTCACATCGTGGGATCAATTATGGGACCCTTCCTTAAAAGGCGAAGTATTGCTTGTTGATAGTGCACGTGAAGTCATGGGGATGAGCTTAAACAGCATGAATTTATCACTTAACTCAACGGATTCTACAGAATTAAATAAGGCGACAGATAAATTAATCAAATTATCACCAAATGTAAAAGCAGTTATTGGCGATGAAGTGACACAGCTAATGGTCAACGGCGATGCGCCTGCTGCTCTTACATGGTCAGGACAAGCCGCAGATATGATGTATGATAATGAAGACTTAACATACAGCGTTCCAAATGAAGGCTCTAACTTATGGTTTGATAATATGGTTATTCCAAAAACGTCTAAAAACGTTGAAGGCGCACATAAATTTATTAACTTTATGCTAGACCCTGAAAATGCAGCACAAAATGCCGATTATGTCGGCTATTCAACACCAAATAAAGCAGCACTGAAATTATTAGACCCTGAAGTCATTCATGATGAGCGCTACTACCCATCAGCGGAAGTACGCAAAAATCTACACGTTTATAAAGACTTAGGAAAAGAAAAAATTGGTGAATACAATGAATTGTTCTTAAAATTCAAAATGTCGCTTCAATAATCAACGAAAAAGCACCGCAATTGCGGTGCTTTTTTTGTTGCATGCAGAAGCAAAAATCCATATCAATAAAAGAAAATAAAAGTTCAAAATACAATATTTTGAATTAAAATAGATTTTTTCGCATTTTTCGTTTTACTTTTATACCAAATTCTTATAGAATCAAAATTGATAGTGACACTATCAATTTTGAATTTTAAAAGGTGTTTTTAATGACGACGCATCCAACAAATTGGGATCAAACAGTAGATGTTATTGTTCTTGGTACAGGAGGTGCCGCTTTATCTGCAGCTTTATCTGCAGCCGAAGAAGGCGCTAATGTTTTAGCACTTGAAAAAACGAATCAAATTGGTGGTTCTACCGCTTTCTCTGGTGGTGTGCCATGGATTCCAAATAATCCTTACATGAAAGAGGCTGGCTATGAAGATTCAGCAGAAGCAGCCGCTACTTTTATTAAACGTTTAGCACTAGGTCGCGCAGATGACCATATGATTGATGTTTTTGTAGACAATGCACCAAAAGTGATTGAATTTTTACGCGAGCACACGCCGGTTAAATTTAAAACACCTGCTGGCTATCCAGAATATTATGCGCATATGCCAGAAGGACTTAAAAATGGCACGCGCTCATTAGACCCCCTACCATTTGACTTAAATGAAATTGGCGAATGGGGCGACGTCTTACGTCAAAATCCTATTTTCCCACCACTGACATTAGAAGAAGGTGGCGCTGTTGGTGGCATTGACTTTGAAGTCGTAGCTGACCGCATGGAGAACAATATCGTAACGATGGGGCGCGCATTAATCGCTTCATTATTAAAAGGGTGTTTAGACCGCGGCGTCACTGTACAAACAGAGATTGCTGGTAAAGAGCTCATTGCTGATGAAGATGGCACAATTATTGGTCTTGTAGCCGAAACAGTGAATGGTGATAAAAAATATATTCGTGCAAACAAAGGGATTGTTTTAGCTTCAGGTGGTTTCGAGTGGAATAAACAGCTTGTTAAGTCATTCTTGAAAGCAGAAATTCCAACCCCAGTTACACCTCCTGGCAACGAAGGCGATGCGCTTTTAATGTCAATGAAGGCTGGTGCAGCACTGGATAATATGAGTGAGGCTTGGTGGTATCCTGCAATGGTCGACCCAACGTTCGAGTACGAGGACAATGTGATGGCACAGTTAGGTGGCGGTCGTGAAGGTCCAAACTCAATTATCGTTAACAAATACGGCAAACGTTTCGTGCACGAGGCAACGACATACAATGATATGCCACGTGCGATGTTCGAGTATGATCCAGTAGCGGTAGAATTTCCGAACAAAGGTCCTGTTTGGATGGTTTTTGACCAACAACTAAAAGATTCAAAATTGATTATTACGATGTCACCTGGCGATCCAATTCCAGACTGGCTTGATCAAGCACCTACGATTCGTGAGTTAGCAGAAAAAATCGGTGTCGATCCGGATGGTTTAGAAGCGGAAGTAGAAAAATGGAATGGCTTCTGTGAACAAAAAGAAGACACAGACTTCCACCGCGGTACAATCCAATTCGAAGGCCTCACAACTGGCGGCGGTAGCCCTGAAAATAACTTAGGAAAAATCGAGCAAGCACCATTTTACGCCGTGCCTGTTTACTTAAGTGCCCTTGGAACGAATGGTGGCCCGCGCATTAATGAGCATGGTCAAGTCATGACATATGCGAACGAGCCGATTAAAGGCTTATACGCGGCCGGTAATGCTTCTGCCAATCCATTAGGCCCTATTTATCCAAGTGCTGGCGGTACAATCGGTCCTGCTTTAACATTCGGTTTCTTAGCCGGCAAACATGCCGCAACACACTAACACGCGAAAGAAGGAATCAGCATGCCACAAGGAACATATACAGTAAACGTACCATTAAATATCGAACAAATTTGGGATTTCGTACAAGATATGAATAACTGGGCACCACTTGTACCCGGCTATATCGCACACGAAATTAAAAGTGAGCGCGAATCAACGTGGGAATTTAAAGGCGACCTTGGCTTTATGAAGAAAAAAGTAAAACTAGGCGTCGACATTAAAGAATGGAATGAACCTTCAGAAGTTATTTTTGACTTAACAGGGTTATCGGATAATTTTAATGGTGGCGGTTACTTCAAAGCAGAGCGCGTCGATGATTACAACACAACGATGACAGGTCATTTAGACATTACTGCTGGCGGTAAAATGGGCGCGATGATTAACCAAATTCTTAAAAAATTCGTTCCAACAACAACGGAAGAGCTAACAAATGCTATCGTTGAAAAAATGCTAGAAATCAATAAAGTTCACTTATAGATGCAAAAAGAGACTGGGACAAACCACGTCATTTTCTTTTTTTAGCGTTCGAAACGAAAAACCGGAACCACGCCACAGCGCAATTCCGGTTTTTCTTATGCTCATAGGAGAGGTTGTTTTTACACTTATGTCTCAGCCTCTTTTTCATTATTTTTAATAACATGCTCAATTAAAAAATCTTTTACCGTATAGAGCTCTTCAACAGCTGGCATATAGCTCGCTAAGCTTTTTGTTGAGGCATGTAGTGAATACTTTTTAATCGCGGTCCCAAATAAATTAATAATCGTCGTGACAATTTTAGGGCTTTCTAGATTTCTTCGAATGCTACCGTCCTGCTGCCCTTGCTCTAATATTCTCGTAATGAGTGCCGGTATTAAGCGAAAGACGCGCTGAATTTGTGCGAGCACTTCATCCTCTACATCATAAAATGCCACATATAACTCAAATGTTTCAAGAATTTTCGTCATTTCAAAATTTTCCTCTGATAGATAATCTATGTATGCCTCTAAAATCAAATTCACTTTTTCAAGCGGTGAAATGCCTAAGTTTTCAATATGTTCAAAACGTGGTATTTGATCTTTATAAAGCTGTGAGACGATTTCAAAAAGAATGAGCTCTTTGCGCGGAAAATGACGAAAAACAGTCGCGACACCAATTGCCGCTTCATCTGCTATATTTTGCATCGTCGTTTGTTCAAAGCCCTGCGTCGCAAATAGTATCCTGCCCGCATCCACAATCTTTTGTCGTCGTTCAATTTTTTTCATAATGTCTCTCCTCCTTATTCTAAGGTATCCTTCCTTACTATACCCGTCATCTACGACTTTATACTGAATTAATTCGCACTCCTTGCGGCAATGGTTCCAGCAAGGATATAATCGAATTAGATGAAAAGCTTGAATTCAAGAAATAGTAAGGAGACGCGTATGAACAAACATAATCGCTTTGCACTCTTCCTACTCATGTTTATTATGTTTATTACTATGAGTAGTATCGGATTAATTATTCCGATCATGCCTGCTTATTTAAAAACATTTGGCGCGGCCGGTCAAGTACTCGGCTTTCTAATCGCTATCATTGCCTTTGCACAATTTATTTTTTCTCCACTAGCCGGCAATCTTTCTGATCGTATTGGTCGTAAAAAACTAATTGTCTTTGGCTTAGTGATGACGGGGATCGCACAAATTGGCTTTGCACTATCAGGCCATTTAGTTGAATTATTTTTATGGCGCTTCTTAACAGGTGTTGGGTCAGCCTTTATTATGCCATCCGTTATGGCCTATGCAGCCGACATTACAACGCTTGAAGAACGGGGAAAAGCGATGGGACTGATTGGCGCTGCTATCTCATTTGGCTTTATGATTGGACCTGGTATCGGTGGTGCCTTATCGAATGTTAATATCCATTTTCCGTTTTATTTCGCGGGTGGCGCAGCCATTGTAACAGCCATTTTGTCTGTGATTTTCTTACCGAAAACCGCACTGACTGTTGCAGCAGCATCAGAAGCCTCTAATAATATCGTAAAAGAAATTATGCGCTCCTTTAAAAAGCCTTATTTTATTATGCTTGTCATTGTCTTTATTTTCTCATTTGGGATTTCAAACTTCCAAGCAACCCTATCAATTTATTTAACATACAAATTTGATTACTCACCGAATGATATTGCCATTTTAATGACTATTGGTGGTTTTGCTGGGGTTATTATTCAAGGTGTACTACTTAGCCGACTGTTCAAACGATTTGGCGAACTACGCATTGTGCTCTGGAGCCTTGTAGTTGCAGCCATTTCCTTTATTTTAATGATTTTTGTCAGCGGCTACTTTATTATTATGCTTGTCGCAACCATCTTCCAAATCGCGACGACACTTATTCGCCCAGCAATCAATACACTCGTATCAAAATCTGCTGGCAATGAGCAAGGCTATGCAGCCGGCATGAATACCGCCTATATGTCTCTTGGAAACGTCATTGGGCCAGCACTTGCTGGTACACTCGTTGACTGGAAGCTAGACTCACCATTTGTATTAGGCGCTATTATTTTATTTATAGGCTACCTTGTTTTATATCGCTGGTCACGAAAACAACCAGCACTTTAACAAATTAAAAAAGAGACTGGGACAAAACATGTCATTTTCCTTTTTTAGCGTTCGCAACGAAAAACCGGAACCGCGCCACCGCGCGATTCCGGTTTTTCTTATGCTCCTATGAGAGGTGATTTCTACACGTATGTCAAAACCTCTTTCTATCGATTCTTTTATGCTTTCCCGTTAAATTGACGTAAAAAGCCGGCAACATACGCGACATTCGTATCAAGTAATGCTTCATCTGGACTCATCTGAGCATCATGTAAGCCATATGGCGTGTTGGCACCTGCCCAGAACATTGCGCCTGGTAATTCTTTTAAGAAGAAGCCAAAATCTTCCCCCGTCATGGCCGCATCACATTCATAGGCCTCTACACCGTCACACTGTGCTGCGTAATCAAGTAATGCACGTGCACAATCCTCATCATTGGACACCTGGTAATAGCCAGAGCCCCAGTCAATTGTCACCTCACAATCATAAGCAATCTCGGTTGCCTTACATAGCTTTACTATACGCTCTTTAATTAACGTCATCGATTCCGCTGACATTGTGCGAATAGTGCCTTCAAGGCGCGCATTTTCAGCAATAATATTTTGCACAACACCACTCGTCATTTTACCAATCGTTACAACACCACTATCAAGTGGATCGACATTACGGCTAACAATCGTCTGCAATTGTAAAATTAAATTGGCTGCAACAACCGTCATATCCTTCGTTAAATGTGGACGTGCCGCATGACCGCCCTGACCTTTTAAGTCGATAAACAGCTCAGATGTATTCGCAAACAGCATCCCTGGACGCGTCGCAACAGTTCCCACTGGATACTCCGGTGCAACATGGCATGCAAATAAATAATCGGGTAATAAATCGGGGCGCTCTGCCTTCATAAATTCAAGCATTGGTTTCGCACCACCCGGACTTTCCTCTGCAGGCTGGAAGTAAATAATAATCGTATTATCCGGTTGCTGCTTCGCAAAATCTTGTACAAGACCGAGCGCAATCGTCATATGACAATCATGTCCACAAGCATGCATAAATCCTGGATGTGTCGATGCAAATTCAAGTCCTGTCTCTTCTGTAATAGCGAGTGCGTCAATATCCGTGCGCCAGCCAATTTTTAGCTGTGGGCTTTTCCCATCAATCGTCAAAATAATCCCTGTACGCCATGTATCCACATGAAAATAGGGTTGCATATATTCATTAATTACTTCTAATAAATATGCCTGTGTTTTAAATTCCTGAAAGCCAATCTCAGGAATTTGATGTAATGCGCGTCGAATTTCTCGTAGTTCCTTCATGTTCTCATCCCCATTATTAAAAAAAGCCATCTCAAAAAACCATTGAGACAGCTTTTATTTATTAGATTTTACGTAAATCTTGCATAATTTCTGTTTTTGATTTTGTTTTTTCATCGATTTCTTTAATGACTTTTGCTGGAACACCTGCAACAACTGTATAAGCTGGTACATCTTGTGTCACAATCGCGCCAGCCGCAACAACTGCGCCTTCGCCCACTTGTACACCTTCTAAAAGAACGGCATTTGCGCCAACCATTACATTGTTGCCAAGCACAACCGGATCTGCACTTGGTGGTTCAATAACGCCTGCTAACACAGCGCCTGCTCCAACGTGACAATCTTCCCCAACTGTTGCACGACCACCTAATACAGCATTCATATCGATCATTGTGCGTGCACCGATTTCTGCACCAATATTAATTACTGCACCCATCATAATAACTGCATTGTCACCGATAGCTACTTCGTCACGAATAATTGCACCTGGTTCGATGCGCGCATTGATTCCTTTTAAATCAAGTGTTGGTACTGCTGAGTTACGACGATCATTTTCAATAACATAATCTTCGATAATGTTGTTGTTCGCCTCTAACACTGCTTCGATTTCTTTCCAGTTACCGAATACAACAGCTGTATTCCCTTCACCGAAAACTTGGCTATCTGTACCAAAATCAAGTGCCGCTACACCTTCACCTTTTACATAAACTTTTACGGGTGTTGCTTTTTCTGCATTTGCTAAGTATGCAATAATTTCTTGTGCATTTAATTTTTCCATCGTGACAAATTCCTCCTATGTAATGAAATATATTTCATTGTACATGATTTCAGGAGAAATTTCATTCTAAATTGTTCGAAAAATCATATTATTTGCTATTTATTATTCGAATAATCATATAAACACTGTGCTTGTTGCTTCACAATGTTGGTAAATGCTTGCACTTGGCGTAATTGAAGTGATGATTCATAGCCAATTAACCACGTATCACGTGTAAGCTCAAAATCCTTTGAATCCGCATTTAAGTTAATACGGTTAATATTTTCCGTACCACTTAGTGTGATCGACGGTAAAATCGCATAGCCAATGCCGTTAAGGGCCATTTGCTTACATGTCTCAATTTGGTCGACTAAAATTTGATGTTTTGGATTTGACGTAAAATGCCGTTGCCACCATTGTTGAATCTCCTGAAAGTAATTCGAGTCACTTTTAAATTGAATAAATGGGCGCTCTGTTTCAAATACTTCCTCAAGCGTTTCAATCTCCGTATCAACTAAATAGAGCGTATCGCGGAATAAATGCTCTTTCGGACCCTTCCAATCCGTATTACCACGAATAATGCCAATATGTGCTTCTCCTTCATAAATCGCACGCAAAATTTCAGAGCTCCACCCTGTAATAAGCGATACTTTCGCATCTGGATACTGCGTCACAAATTCCTTTAATACTTTCGGTAGCCACGTATGGCCAACAATCGAGGCACAGGCAATTTTTAGCGTACCATGTACTTTTGAATTCAGTGCCTGAAGGGTTTCAAATACTTCCTCGCGACGCATAATCATTTCATTTGCATATTGAATCACAAGCTCTCCTGCAGGCGTTGCAGTTAGCCCCTTTTGTGAACGTAAAAATAATTTAGCGCCCCAATCCTTTTCAATTGTTTGTAGACGCTGTGACAGTGCTGGTTGCGATAAGAAAAGTCGCTCTGCAGCGCGGCGCATATTGCCTTCTTCAGCGAGGATTTTCATAATTTCTGCTTCAGATGTAGTCATGCTTAAATTCCTCCTTGCTTCATGACTTCATTTTAACAGAGTACAAAAAAAGAGGCATCAATTGATGCCTCTGATCGTTACGATTGATATACATATTTTTTTAATTGTTTTAAAATGACACGTCTCGTCATAATGCCAACAAATCGCCCTGCATCATCTACAACGCATAAAAATGCATGGTTGATAACAAGCTCCAATGCTTTACTGAATGTCTCATGTACATTTAACGTCGCAATATTTTCATCCATGACTTCATCAACTACTTTGTCAGCTAATTTATCGTATTCGATGCGCTCTAAACCTAAGATGGAATCCATAATCATGCGCGCACTGATTAGGCCACAAAAACGGTATGTTGGATCGAGTACGGGAATTGCTGAGTAACCACTCTTTGTTAAAACAAGTAGTGCATGCTCGACATTATTACCGAGCTGCACATGCGCTACTTTCTCAGCAGGAATGATAAACTCTTCTACGGGCATTTCTAAAAATTCTTTCTTACTTAAAGAAATCATATCCCTCTACCCCTTCTATCTATTCTAGGAAGTTTTACAACCTATCTTCCAATTTATCATATCATACAATAAGACATTTATACTAACTAAAACGTTTTCAAACAGCCTTTTTATACAGTTATTAGATTTTTTATGCATATCTATACACTATAGGAATTTCCAAATAATCATGTAAAAAAGAAGCTAAGGCATATGCTTCTATGCCCTAACTTCCTTTTTATTTACATGCTATTCCTCATCATTTAATACACGGTATGCCTGCTTTAAAAATGTTTCTTGACTATTAATTAATTTGTCATTTGCGGAAGCTCTCTTATAATGATAAACACCATTCGCATCTTGAATACGTGCCTTCATATTGTCCGAAAGCTCTAAATCAATCGTATCTAAAATACGTTGCTTAATTCCCTTGTCATAAATCGGGAATAAAATCTCCACACGCTTAATCATATTACGCGTCATCATATCAGCAGAAGATAAATACAGCTTATTTTCACCATTATGATGGAATAAATAAATGCGCGAGTGCTCTAAGAAGCGTCCGACAATACTCGTTACCGTAATGTTGTCGCTTATTCCTGGAATTCCTGGGCGTAGGCAGCAAATGCCTCGAATAATTAAATCAACTTTCACCCCAGCCACCGAGGCCTCATACAATTTCATAATTAAATCCTTATCTGTTAACGAGTTCATTTTCGCACGAATTTGGCCGTTGCCATATTGTTGCTGGAAGGCAATCTCCTCATCAATTAATGCTAAAAATTCATCACGAATATCGAATGGTGATACGACTAGATGTTCAAAATTCGGTTTTTCTGTATAGCCACTTAAATAATTAAAGAAATTTGTCGCATCCGCACCGATTTTTTTATTTGTTGTAATGATGCCCATATCCGTATAAATTTTTGCCGTCGCATCATTATAGTTTCCGGTACCAAGATGGACGAAACGTTCGATATGTCCTTGGCGCTTACGAACAACTAATGTAATTTTAGAATGCGTTTTTAAATTATGCATACCATAAATTACGAGACAGCCTGCCTGCTCAAGCTCCTTGGCCCAGTGAACATTATTTTCCTCGTCAAAACGAGCCTTTAATTCTACTAATACCGTCACTTGCTTGCCATTCTCTGCGGCCTGCTTTAATGCACGAATAACCGGCGAATTTCCACTAACACGATACAAGGTTTGCTTAATGGCTAGTACATCGGGATCCTCTGCCGCTTCCGTAACAAAATCAACAATCGGCTGGAATGATTCATATGGATGGTGGAAAAATAAATCTTCTTTTAATGCTTTTTCAAATAAATCTTCATCTGATTCAAGTGATAGCGGCACCTGTGGAATAAAGCTTTCGTATTCAAGCTGCTCGCGACCCTCTGCGATTTTTTTACAGAAACTAAATAAAAACGTTAGATCAAGCGGTCCATCTAAACGGAAAACCTGCGCATCCCAGTCCTCTAACTCTTCTAGAAGATATTTCAGCATATCGTCATCCATCTCGCCTGAGCGCACTTCAATACGTGTTGTTGCGCCCCATTTACGTTTTTTTAATTCCTTTTCAATTTCAACAAGTAAATCACGTGCGCCCTCTTCATGAATTGTTAAATCGGCATTACGTGTTAGGCGGAATCCTTGCACAGACTTCACCTTATAACCTCGAAACATTTCATCGATATTTTGAACGATTACATCTTCTAACAGCACGCCATGAATTTCATGCTGTGCACTCGGTAATTGAATGAAACGATCAAGAACAGATGGCACTTGCACAATCGCCATTTTTTTACGCAATTCCTCGTCCTCTTCCTCTTCGCGCTCTAATAGTACAATTAAATTCTGTGTTTTATTTAATAGCGTCGGAAATGGACGATACGCATCAACCGCAATCGGTGTTAGTACCGGAAAAATGGTTTCATCAAAATAGTTTTGGATAAATTCATGTTGTTCTACCGTTAACGAATCCATCTTTCGAATAAATACTTGCTCACGTGGTAGCTGCTGAAAAACTAGCTCTTTATACACATCAATTTGACGTGTAATTAATTGTCGTGTGCGCGCTTCAATACGCGCGAGCTGTTCTTTCGGTGTTAAGCCTGCTTTATTTTCAGGCTTATGAAATCCGGCCTTTACCTGGTCCTGTAACCCTGCAACACGTACCATGAAAAATTCATCTAAATTCGAGCTAAAAATAGCTAGAAAACGTAGACGCTCAAGTAATGGATTTCGTTCATCCTCCGCTTCCTCTAAAACACGTTCATTAAATGCTAACCAACTTAGTTCACGATTATTATAATATTTTGGTTGCGCAATCTCTTGTAATGTAGCTAACTTTTGGTCCATATTATCCTTCCTCTTCTATAAAGTGTAGTTCAATCGTTTTTTTGATCAATCGCTCTAAATGCTTGGTCTGGCGATTTGCACGGTATTGCTCAGCTAACGAATTGCTGTTTGTGTAAATATACATCTCAACGACTTCCCCTTTGTCGAACAGACGCACCTTACGTACAACATTACGTTTTGTCGCATCGAGCGCATACGTAAATTTTAAAATCGAGCCTAGCTCAAATAATATCTTCAATTCATCTTCCGAGAACCATTGCTCAAAAGGCGCCGCATAGCGCTTGAAATTATCTTTATTTTTATACGAGGCCATCAGCGCTAGACGCACGCGCTCCTTATGATTTAAGCCATCGATAGCGCGATTCGATAAAATGTAAAAGGTATGCTGACTTGCCGCGTCTTTATCAATGTATTCGCCTAAGAAATATACTTTTGCAGCATTTAATAATAAACGTAAATTTTGGCGTTCAAAATCAACAGCGCCAATATCACCTAGTTGCTTGTACAACATTTCCGCTAAGTATTCATGATGCTTGATTTGCCCTTGATCCTTTCCAAACTCAGCACATAAAAATTTGGCCGTCGTCGAGAAAACATCATAGCGATCAAAGGCATGTGGATTTTGCTTTAGGATGCGGTGAATGACAAGACCTTCACGCAGTCCTTTGCGACTGAACTGAAATTTTTGTGCCCCTACGACATCCATTAACGCATGGAACACCTCAATAACCGGGCCGATAATATCCGCACGGTCACTAGATAAGCCATCTAATTTTTGAAGTTGCTCTAGTGGCATTGATGTAAGTGTTTCAGCAATTTCTAAAAAGTCTTTTCGTGTAATACGATACTGATGAACACCCGACAGCGGATAGTTATTACGATGTTGATCAAAAGTGGCCATATTACGCGCACTACCGCCGATTCCAATGACTGGTAAATTTAAATCCTTCAGCCATGGAATCGTACTGAACTGCGCGATGGCAAAATCATACACACTTTGGCGTTCATCCGCCGTCAGTACCTCCCCTGCAACGAACTGTTGCTTCAGTGATACCGAACCAAATGGTAAGCTAATTGACTGCATTAATTCTTTCTCATCAAAATACGTTAGCTCCGTACTACCGCCGCCCATATCAATCGTCACACCAGATGGGGTAGAAGTTGTATACACAACCGCAAAGTAGCCATAAAAAGCTTCTTGGCGTTCCGATAAAAGCTCAATATCCACGCCAACAACTTCTTTCATGCGTGCTAATATCGCCGCCCCATTTTGTGCTTGACGAATAGATGCTGTCGCAATTGCGCGAACATGCTCCACATTATAATCCTCTAATATTTCATTAAATGAATGTAAAATTCCTTCTAACCGTTCAATGCCCTCTTCTACTAAAATACCTGTATCATCAATAAAACTTCGTAATCGCGCAACCGCTTTTACGTTTTCAATTTCCTTTAATCCTCTAAGCTGTTCATAGTGATAGATAACTAGACGAACAGTGTTCGAACCGATGTCGATAATGGCTGTTTTATACTCTGTCATGTTGGCACGTCCTTTACTGTAATAGCTGCTATTCTCTCTATACTATATACTGTATACTTTTTCTATAAACATTGATATGATGGATATTGACTATTAAATTGAATGCTCTGAATTTTCTCAGTTATTTCCCGATGAGAAAGGTGGGCTTTTCATGACGAATTTATTTAGCAATAATGACTTAGCTTTAGCTGTTTTCACCGTCAATAAACATGCCAAAACAGCAATTGATAACCGAGGACTTTACGCTTTAAAACGTAACGCCATTTGTGAATTACTTCGCACAAAACGCGCAAAGAAAATAGGGTTACATTTTGTAGAAAACCCCAAATTCAGCAAACAACAATCTACCGTATTAATTCAATGTGCAGATTATTATTTTCATACACCGCCGAAAAAAGAGGATTTTCGGCAGTTGCCCCATCTTGGACAATTAGATCGACAATACCGAAATCCTAAGCGTCAAATGAGCCTGAACGAGGCAAAGCGTATTCTTCATTTATTTACAAAAACCTCACCAGAAATGATACCAAAACAACCGCAAAAAACGAGAATGACTAATTCTTCTAGTTATTTTTACGGTTATTAACATCCTATACGCATACAAAAGCCCGCACTTCGGTGCGGGTTTTTGTATGTGCCGAACCTGATAACGAAACATTACACAGCCGTTCTTATTTCGTTCTACCGTAACTCATTTTTATAGAATGTATTGATCAATTTTTAAAATAAGTTCAGCAATTTCAGGTTTACTAATTTGCTCTTCTGCACCAACTTCAAGACCCTTATGTCGCAAGTCATCTGTGATTAAACTTGAGAAAATAATAACCGGTAACTTTTGTAATTGTGCACTTGATTTAATTTTTTTCGTTAAATGATGGCCATCCATTTGTGGCATCTCAATATCCGTTACGATTAATTGGACATAATCCGCAATATCGCCACGCGTCGCACTAAACTCTAAAAATTCATAAGCATCTTTACCATTTTCAAAGAACTCAATATTCGTATAACCCGCTTCTCCAAGCGTATCATTTAGAAGTTTACGTAATAGCGGTGAATCTTCCGCGACAATAATTTTCTTATCGCTACGCTCACGCTCGCCTAATTTTTTCACAGACTCAATTTGAATACCTGATTCAGGATTAATATCTACCATAATGCGCTCAAAATCTAGTAATAATAACATACCATCTTCACGCTTAATAACACCAATTACCTGTGAGCCACCACCTTGATACATATCAGACGGTTTTTCAATTTGATCCCATGAAATACGATGGATTTTTGTGACATTATCGACATGGAAAACGACTTTTTGTTTATTAAATTCCGCGACAATATACTTTTGTTGCTCACTATAATTTTGTGTTGGAACGCCGAGTACTTTTTGCATATCAACAACCGGTAACACCTCTCCGCGTAGCTGCACAATACCTTCTACATGTGGGTGTGCGTGCGGAATAAATGTTACTTCAATCGGTTGAATAATTTCTTTTACTTTAATAACATTAATCCCGAATTTGTTAGAAGCCACTTCAAATTCGACAATTTCAAGCTCATTTGTACCACTCTCTAACAAAATACCTTTGTTACTTTCCATTGAAAAATCGCCCCCTCAGGCATAATTTATTACACCCATTGTACCATATTGCATATAGACAATATAGCCAAATATCACGATTAACCTCTAAATAAACACATCGTATTTACCATATCTTTTTATCTATTACCCGATTTCGGATAATAAATATGCGTCTTCTGTAAATTTCAAATATTTCCTAAGGGACTTTTTAATAATAGCGTAAAACCACAAAAAGAATGGTCCTTCCAAATGACTTTTACAAAACATTTACATTTCATAGTAATCAATTAATGCCTGTGTACCATTTTGGTCATACCCTTTTGCTGAAAGCTCATCATACATCGCTTTAGCCATTGCTAAGCCGGGAAGCTTAAGCTCCATGCGCGAAGCTTCATCCAGCGCAATGCCCATATCCTTAATCATATGCCTAATATAAAAGCCTGGCTCCTTATCACCTTGCAACATACGCGGTGCTAAGTTACTTAGTGACCATGAGCCCGCTGCACCTGTCGCAATCGATTGTAAAACCCGTTCCATATCAAGACCGGCCTTTTTACCATAAGCAAGCGCCTCACAAACGCCAATCATATTTGTCGCAATAGCAATTTGATTACACATTTTTGTATGCTGTCCTGCACCCGCCTCGCCTTGTAGCACAATATTTTGACCAATAACTTCAAATAATGGTGTTACTTTCTCAAAAGCTTGTTTTGAGCCCCCTACCATAATGGATAAGGTGCCATTTTGCGCGCCAATATCGCCACCTGACACGGGTGCATCTAGTGCCTCCATGCCAAATGCTTGTGCAGCATCGGCAATTTTCTTCGCCAGTGCGGGCTGAGAGGTTGTCATATCAACAACGATTTTCCCTTGCTGTGCCGCTTTAAAAATACCATGATCACCAAAATAAACTTCCTCTACATCTTTCGGATAACCTACTACTGTAAAAATAATATCCCCCTGCTCTGCTGCTGCTTGTGCGGTATCATACCATGTAGCACCTAGCTCCACTAGCGGCAGTGCACGCTCCTTTGTACGCGTATACAAATGAACCGTATGCCCCGCCTTTAAAAAATTCTTAATCATGCCTTGACCCATAACCCCTGTACCAATAAACGCAATATTTGTCATCATCATTTCCCCCTTTTGCATTTATTGTATCAAAAAAGAGCAGCTGCCTAATAGCGCTGCTCTTTCATAAAAAAATTTAGAATGGACCGTAATTAATAAAGTGTGCCACAACTAAAATGATAATGCTGACAATCACTTGGATAACGAAGAATGGGAAATACCAGCGTACCCATTTATTCCACGGAATACCGGCAACTGCAAGTGCGGCGATTAAAGCACCGTTTGTAGGGAATAATAAAGCAGCAATCCCGTCCCCTAATTGGAACGCAAGTACAGCTGTTTGACGCGTCACATCGACTAAATCTGCAAGTGGTGCCATGATTGGCATCGTTAATGCTGCTTGACCACTTTGTGATGGTACAAGGAAGTTGATAATCATTTGAATGAACATCATCGCCACAGCAGTTAACGCAGATGGCACACCTTGTAATAAATCACTCATATAATGAAGCATCGTATCAAGTAAGCCACCATTTTGGAACACAACTAATACCGCTTGTGCTAAACCGATAATTAACGCACCACCGATTAATTCACTCGCACCTTTCACAAAATTATCTGCGATGCCTGATGGACTTAAACCACCAACAATACCCATGATAATACCTGCTAATAAGAATAACCCTGCTAGCTCTGGAATATACCAATCATACAGTTTCACACCTAAAATTAACACAACAAAGTTTAATAAAAAGACGATTAGTACAAGCTTATGACGACCTGTCATTTTAATATCTTTATCTTTATCTTTTGGACTAAATTTTTCGAACTTGCCATAAATACCAAGCTCCGGATTTTTTTGAACTTTTGACGCATGACGGTAAATGAAAATCGACGCCATAATGACAAAAATCGCAAATACGACTAAACGTAAGCCCATACCTGAGAAGGTTGGTAACTCTGCAATACCCTGTGCTACAGCTGTTGAGAATGGGTTAAGGAAACCAGCTGTAAAGCCCATCCAAGCCCCCATGACAACAATCGCAAAACCAGTCACTGCATCAAAGCCTAATGCAATTGTTAATGGCACGATTAATGCCACATACACCGCTACTTCATCACTCATACCCATTGTTGAACCACAAACCGCAAAGAATAATACGAACACTGGAATCATCAGTTTTTCTTTACGTTTCATTTTTTCAGCAAATGTCACGATAAACGTATCCAGTGCACCAGTTGCATTCATAATACCGAATACACCACCGATGATTAATACGAAGAAAATCGTACCGGCACCGTTCACCATACCCTGGTGAATACTTGTAAAAATATCTAAGAATCCGACTGGGGTATTTTCTATAAATTTAAATGACTCTGCAATAATGACGCTATGGCCATCTTGATCTTTTGTATCATAATGACCTGCTGGTACGATGTACGTTAAAATAGCTGAAATCACAAGTAATGCAAAAATTAATACATATGCATTAACACCACCAGCAAGGCCTTTCTTTTCTTTTTTATTCATATGTTATTGTTCTCCTCTTAATACACCTTTTCAAAAGACGTAAACTATCTTAAAAACAGAAATAATTATACACAACACTATATTTTTATACAAGCCTTTCAACTCATTTGTCATAAATTAAATTTACATTACAGGAGGACTGCGCATGCTTACATTTACTGACTATGAATCACACTATTTCGAGGAAGTTTTTTCATTATATAAGGAAAATACCCAATATTTCTTATTATCTGGTGGCCAGGAAGCGACGCGTGAGGATGTGCATGCAGACCTCAACACCCGTCCAGAAGGAGTGGCACCTTGGCAGCATCATTACATATTAATACATTTTCAGGAAGAACTTGTTGGTGTGCTCGTATATGTTGACGATTACCCAACAGTAAATACCATCTATATTGGCTTATTGCTACTATCCCCTCGCATTCAGGGACAAGGAATAGGCTCCTTTATTATGCAGCAATTAAAAGAAGAGCTAGCCCCTGGACACAAATTCCGCCTAAGCGTACTCGCAGAAAATACAAAGGCTCTGCAATTTTGGCAGCACCATGGCTTTAAGAAGGTTGATGAAAAGCCATTCACACTGCATGCAAAAACACAGCAAAGTTTTATTTTAGAATTCCAAAAATAAATGAAGATTTCCTTCTTGACTCTCTAGTTACTCTAGGGTTTATAGTTACGCTTAGAACTTTTAAAAAAGGAGGAATCTTCATATGAAGAAAAAGCTGGCATTAAGCCTTGTATTAATGAATTTATTTTTAGCCTTCGTTGGCATCGGATTGGTTATTCCCGTCATGCCAACCATTATGAACGAGCTTGGCATCACCGGCTCTACTGTCGGATTGATGGTTGCAGCATTTGCGATTGCCCAGCTCATCTTCTCGCCAATCGCTGGTAAATGGACGGATACGATTGGTCGTAAAAAAATGATTGTTGTTGGCTTAATCATTTTTGCTATCTCTGAATTTTTCTTTGCTATCGGGACAAACGTTGAAATGCTTTTCATATCACGTATTTTAGGTGGGATTAGCGGTGCCTTTATTATGCCTGCTGTCACAGCCTTTATTGCTGACATTACAACAGTGACAGAACGCCCACGTGCACTTGGATTAATGTCTGCCGCGATTTCAACAGGCTTTATCATCGGCCCTGGCGTTGGTGGTTTCCTTGCAGCATTTGGTACACGCGTGCCATTTTTCGTTGCGACAATGATGGCCTTAATCGCTGCCGTATTATCATTTATTACATTAAGAGAGCCAGAGCGCCCACAAAATGCGGCGCCAATCGCGCAAAAACATGATGATAAAAGTATTAAACGTGTATTCTCAAAAGTGTATTTCATTCCATTTGCGGTATTATTTATTTCAACATTTGGACTAGCCGCATTTGATTCATTCTTTAGCTTATTTACAAATCATAAATTTAATTTCACACCAACGGATATTGCGATTTCGATTACAGTTGGTGCCATCTTTGGCGCAATTGCTCAAGGTATTTTATTTGCACCACTGACACGAAAACTTGGCGAAATCCGCCTTGTACGCTGGTGCCTCGGTATTTCAGCCGTTGTCGTTTTGTTAATGACCCTTGCACCAACGCATTTCACTGTCATGCTTGTGACATTTTTTGCGTTTATCGGCTTTGATTTGATTCGCCCGGCCATTACTACTTATTTATCAAAAATTGCGGGGCATGAACAAGGTTTTGTTGGAGGGATGAACTCGATGTTCACGAGTCTCGGTAATATTATTGGCCCATTACTTGGTGGGATGCTATTTGATTTAAATGTTAATTTACCATTCCAATTTGCCGCAGTTGTACTTATCCTTGCTTTATTGATAACATTTAAATGGATAATGCCAAAATTTGTACAACAAACTGTAGGTGAGGTAATTGAAGAAAGATAATCTTTATACAATTGGTGATGTCGCAAAGTTAATGAATATTTCGATTTACACATTGCGTTATTACGATCAAATCGACTTATTTAAGCCTGCTTTCACAGACCCCAAAACAAATTATCGCTACTATGAAGATACACAGCTTTTTCAGCTTGATTGGATTAAGTCACTACGCTCAATAGGAACGCCGCTTGAAAAAATCCATGAAACATATCAAATTTCAACCGCAGAACAGCTTCATTTCTTAGATGAGCAAGAGCAAGTCGTCAATGAGCAGCTAAGTGAGCTTACTGCCGTACAAAAAAATATCGCACAGGTACGTCAATATTTAACACAGCAGCTTGATGACCATCAGTTGAATGAGGTCTATGTGCTAGAGGCACCTGTTACACGTATTTTAGTAAAGCCACTGACGAAAAAAGGCATTAATCCTCGCGCTATTGAAAATAGCTCCTATAGCGATATGAAACATTTTCTAGAAGAGCAGCATCTTGGCATTCATGGTGGCTATGGTGGCATCTTTCCTTACCGTGCAGATTACGCGTCCGTTGAGGAGATGGATTACCATACATTATTCACGCCGCTTTTTAGCGACAAATGGGTAACAGAGATTGCAGAAGGAATGGACATCGGCAAAATTCCAGGTGGGCGCTACGTTGCAATTCGTTTTGAATTCAGTCCATCCGCCTATGTAATAAACTATCAAAAACTATGTGCTTATATAGAAGAAAGGCATTTAAAGCCTAAAAGTATTTACGAATTTTTCACGATGACGCAGTATGCACCCGAAGCAAAATCCGTTTTCATTATCGAGCTACGTATTAGTTTAGATAAAGCATAACTGCATTAAAAAAGGTCGAAACCCCTTTAGAACGGGATTTCGGCCTTTTTAGCATAAAAAATAGGCAGCGTATGCTACGGTGCCTATCGTTTATCATCATTAATCTAATTTATCGTAATCGTTTACATCATTTGTTGTATGGAATTGATAAAGATTTAGAAGTTGATCAAGTTTTTCACTTAAGCGGATGGTTTCATCATTCAAAAATCCTTTTTCCAGGCCTGACTGAATCATTTTTTCACGAGTGATTTCTAATTTTCTTAAAAGCGTATCAGACATCATTTGTCCATCCTCCCTCTATATACTTCGTTAAAATAGTTTACGTAACGTTCATTATTATACTATTATTTCCACATTTTCGGAGATGAAATTTACGACAAAATTCGACAAATCAGCTTCTACCTTCAACAGAATACACATAAGAAACATTGCCACCCTGCTTGGCAATCCCTCTAAAATGTTTAAAATCTTCTCTTTTAATGACAATTTCTCTAATTTCATAGAATTCATTTTTATCTACATCAATCGAAGCGATTTTGCCATTTTTCAAGTCATCTAGCATAGAATTATAATCCTTCATTGTAAATTACTTCCTTTTTTGTTTTTTTAATAGTTTTTATTTTACTTTTTCTAGAAATTCATGCACAATATTTACAATATTATTGCAAAAGGGGCTGTTGAATATGACAGAAAGAGTAGAACTGGGAAATATCATTGAGTTTGGTGATGGCTTACAAGGTATTGTAGAAAAAGTAAATGAGAACTCTGTAATTGTTAATTTAACATATATGAGCAATTTTAGTAGCCTTGATTTAGAAGAGCGTACTGTAATCAATCATAAGCGCTATAAAGTCATTGCAGAGCACGCAGCTAAATAATTTCTTGCTATCGGTATCATTTAATCCTACAATAGCTGTAATGAAGTACCGTCCTTATGAGACGGTACTATTTTTTTAGGAGGACTTTATATGTTGCGGCGCTATCATCTTGTTTTTATATTTTCATTGATTGCTGTTTTTGCACTAATGACAGTTAGCTTTCAAAATCCCGCACTCTTTTGGTTTACATACACGTTTTCAATGCTGTTATGTGTCGCATTTAGTAAAACGTTTTCGGAAGTTTTTGATGAGCTATCAACTGCTAACTATTTAGTATTAGGCATTCCAAGTGGTATTATCGGTTACTTTATTATTTTAGGGTTTTATCAACTTCTACCCCATACTGCGGCGACAAACGTACAGACATTTCTTGTAACGTTTTCCCCACATTCTCTTTTTGAATATATTTTGCTTATTCTGATTATTGCTGTAGCTGAAGAGCTCTACTGGCGTGGCTTTGTTCAACAATACTTAAAACAGTTTATGCGTGATGTATTCGCTATTATCGTGGCTTCATTCGCATTTGCTATTCCACTCGCAATCAATGGCTTTTATATGCCTAGTGTTGCCGCCTTCTTTAGTGGTATTGTAATCGGCTTTCTTTACGAACGCACTAAAAGTATGCCGGTCATTATCATCATTCACATTGTGATGCTAACACTTCTTTTCTTATTATTACCACTATATTAAGATGCTAACCCACATCTTTTTTACTATTTTATGGAATTTATTCCAACAGAATTTTATTTTCTACTTAAAAAGGAGAAATCGCATTTTATCGCGATTTCTCCTTTTTGCTATCCATAAAACTTAGTACGATAAATCTTTAATCGATAAGCCTAATTTTTTTAGCAATTGAATCGCTTGGTTTTTTTCCTCTTCATCAAGAGAGCTCACTAAATGATTTAGTTGCACTTCATGACGTGGGAAAAGTTCGGCCATAAAATCACTGCCCTTTTCTGAGATTTCTGCGTATGTCACGCGGCGATCATTTGGGCATGCAAGACGGTATAAAAAACCTCGCTTTTCAAGTTTATCAATCACGTACGTAATCGAACCACTTGCTAATAAAATTTTATTGCCGATTTGCTGTAATGGTTGGCGGCCTTTATGATAAAGCAACTCTAGTACCGCAAATTCTGTTGGGTTTAAACCATTCTCTTGGAAAAACTGGTTTGTCACTTCATTGATTGCTTTATTTGCTCGTGACAGCACAATATATAATTTAAGAGATTGTTTGATTTCTTCTGAAGAAGTCATTCGTATCATCCTTTATTTTTTCACATTAAATTTATTATAGCGATTATTAAATTGCTTTGTCAAAACGAGTTTGTAACAATCCCCTATTGTTGATACACTAAGCATATCTCTCACACTAATTTAAAGGAGTTTCTACAATTGAAAACTGTACTCGCAACATTGAATGCCAAATATATTCATACGAATATTGCCATTCGTTATTTAAAAGCTTACGCTAGACCAGAATTTGACCCAGAGCTAGCTGAATATACGATTAAGGACCCTTCGTTTAATATCGTTTCAGATTTGTATCAAAAGAAGCCTGATATCGTCGGCTTCAGCTGTTATATTTGGAACATTGAAGAGACGATTCATGTAATCCGTATGCTACGCAAAGTAAGTCCACATACGAAAATTATCTTAGGCGGTCCTGAGGTGTCTTATGACGTTCATGATTGGTTACGCCGTTTAGATGGTCTAGTTGACTACATTTTAATGGGTGAAGGCGAAATTTCATTCAAAAAATTACTACAACACTTACATGGCGAAATCTTACTTGAGGAAGTTCCAGGGGTTTGTTATTTAGAAGATGGTAAAGTAAAAATTCATGCTGCCGCGCCAAAAGCAGATTTACGTACAATGCCTAGTATTTATCGTTTTGACGAAGACAAACGCCATATCCCAGGTCGCGTTGCGTATATTGAGACGAGTCGCGGATGTCCATTTAACTGCCAGTTTTGCCTTTCTTCTATTGAAATAGGGGTTCGTTACTTTAACCGCGAAAATGTGAAGGCAGATATTCGATATTTAATGGAAAATGGTGCACGTACGATTAAATTCGTCGACCGTACATTTAATATTAGCCGTAGTTATGCGATGGAAATGTTCCAATTTTTAATTGATGAGCATAAGCCAGGGGTTGTTTTCCAATTTGAAATTACAGCAGACATTATGCGCCCTGAAGTCATTGAATTCTTAAACGCCAATGCGCCAGCTGGCCTATTCCGTTTTGAAATTGGTGTGCAATCAACAAATGATGAAACAAATGATCTCGTAAAACGTCGTCAAAACTTCGAGAAATTAAAGCGTACCGTGACGATGGTTAAAGATGGTGGCAAAATCGATCAACATCTTGATTTAATTGCTGGTCTCCCTGAAGAAGACTATATGAGCTTCCGTAAAACCTTCAATGATGTCTTTGCCATGCGTCCAGAGGAATTACAGCTGGGCTTCTTGAAATTACTGCGTGGTACAGGTCTACGAATCGATGCCGAAAAATATGGTTACGACTATATCGACCTAGCACCCTACGAAATTTTCTCAAACAATGTTCTCACATTTGATGAAATTTTACGCATTAAACAAACCGAAGATATTTTAGAGAAATATTGGAATGACCATCGTATGAATCGTACAATCGAATATTTAGTAAAAGAAGTATTTGATTCACCATTCGATTTCTTCCAAGAATTCGGCACGTACTGGGATGAGCAGGGCTGGTCAAAAATAGGTCACCAACTAGAAGACCTATTTACCCGCCTATTAGGATTCCTCGAAAAACGTGGTGGTGTGGATACACGTATCGTCGAAAACTTTATGCAGCTAGATTACTTCGATGCACAGCGCTTCTTCCCACGCAAGATTTGGTGGCAAAATGCACTCGCAAAA
The DNA here is from genome assembly GCF_042686175.1 of Kurthia populi. Classification (NCBI taxonomy): domain Bacteria; kingdom Bacillati; phylum Bacillota; class Bacilli; order Caryophanales; family Caryophanaceae; genus Kurthia; species Kurthia populi. The sequence continues at coordinate 91,198 of NZ_JBHUOR010000044.1, forward strand.
GAGGATGCTCGTCCACTTTACGACCAATTGCTACAAGCAGAAGATAAAGTACAGCGCTTTAACCTGTCTGAAAAAGATTTATTTAAACACACATTAATCGTGCCTTGTCACATTGATGTGGAGGCTGCACATAATGGCGACTTTATTGCGAAGGAAAGTTACTTATTAACGTACTTCGAGCCATCAGGTAAAACGCACTTCCGCATGATTGAAAAATAATTAGGTTAAATAAAAAACAGGAACCCAGTTGGATTCCTGTTTTTTATTTAACCTATAATCACACGCTCTTTTGGATAATGGAATTTTGGTTTTTCTGATTTTCCTCCAAGTGAATACAGGAAGGAAATCAAGCCAACTCGTCCTATAAACATGAGTAACATAATAATGATTTTCCCAAAGGAGGACAGGTCTTCGGTCAGTCCGAGAGACATTCCACATGTACCGAACGCAGAAGTGATTTCAAAAACAATTTGAATCAAGGTTGCACTCTTTTCAGACAATGCAAGTATCATTGTTGAAATGAGCACCATCATACACGCTAATAAAATAACGGCAAACGATCGATATACATCAATTAAATAAATTTCACGTTTGAAGATTTTAATATCTTCCTTACCACGCGCAAAGTTGTATAAAAATAATGCAGCAATCGCAAAAGTTGTCGTGCGAATACCACCACCTACTGAACTAGGAGAGGCCCCAATAAACATGAGGAAGCTTAAAAACATATCCGTTGATTCATGGAATTGCGTAACATCTACCGTTGTCAAGCCAGCTGAGCGTGTCGAATTCGACTGAAACATTGCGGCAAATAAAGCCTCATGCCAACTCATCCCTTTGAATGAATGGAATGATTCAATTAATAATACGACAAGTGTTCCCACTACAAAAAGCACGCCATATGTAACCGTTGTGATTTTTGCAAATAACGAAAAGCGGAACACCTCATTATGCTTACGCTTTAAAAATGCTTTTACTTCCACTAATACCGGAAAGCCAATCGCGCCAAGTGTAATTAAAATCATATGCACAACTTGTACAAAATAATCATTACGAAACGGTGCCATCGATGTTCCTGTAATATCAAACCCACCATTTGTCGTCGCAGACACAGCACCAAAAATACCATGTAGTAACGCTTGTCCAAATGTATCATGGTACGGAGTAAAATAAAAATAACATGTTAAAATTATCGCACCCACTGCTTCAATGCTTAATAAAATTTTAATAATTTCTTTAATTAAATGCACAACACCAGATAAATTATATTGATTGTGATCGACCATAATCAGCTGGCGCTCTCGCAAGCCAATTTTTTTCCCGACAACGAGCCATAAAAATGTACCCGCTGACATAATACCAATCGCGCCGAGTTGTAAAACAACGAGCAACATGATAATGCCAAATAATGAATACGTTTCAGAAACATTAATCGTCGTGAGTCCGGTTACGCTAACCGCACTAACAGCTGTAAATAAGCTATCAAGCCAGGATACATGAACACCTGGCTTATGTACGCCTGGTAAACTCAATAGGATAAAGGAAACCGTCATCGCCGCAAAATAATATAAAACGATTACTTGGAAAGGTGTTGCACGTTTTTTTATCTTTTTTATACTTCCCATAAAATCGAGTCCTTTCAATTAGTTAACGTCATAATATCCTATTGTAGGAGAAAAGTTTGTAAAAAGATAGACTGTCTTATCCGAAAGAATTGTCAATATATTATTCCCTATAGTTACATATACAACCATAAAAAAATACTAGAACAAAATGTATCGGTTCCTAACAAAAAGAAGGAATCGCGCCCGCGCAATTCCTTCTTCACTTATGCTTATTATTTATTTTTAGTGTTGTTCTTTTTTCGCACTACGAACACCCATAATATAACCACCAACAGCTAATAACACAAGTACTGTCCAGAAGATAGCTTTCCATGTAAATGAATGTGGGAAATGCTCATCTAATACACCAATGTCTTTATGTGCTAATGTCATAACTGTTAATTTTACACCAACCCAGCCTACGATTAAGAAAGCAGCTGTTTCAAGTTGTGGGTATTTTTGAAGTAATTTAACGAATGCTTGTGCAGCGAAACGCATAATGACAAGCCCGATAATACCTCCTAAGAACATAACGGTGAATTGACCACCATTGATACCGCCAATTTCCCACTCACCCCAATGAGGAAGTGTGACAGCTAATGCTACTGCTGCAAGCATTGAGTCAATTGCGAATGCTAAATCGGCTGCTTCTACTTTTACAACCGTCATCCAGAAGCCAGAGCCTTTTTTCACTGACTTTCCTTCTTCATCTACATGCTCATCATCGTCATGCCCTTTCCGCAGATCATATAAATTCTTCGCGCTAATGAATAGTAGATACGCAGCACCGATTGCTTGTACCCACCATAATTCGACGATTAATGTAATCATGAATAATGCAGCGAAACGCATAACGAATGCACCTAGTAAGCCGTAAAATAATGCTTTTTTCTGTTGTGCTGGTGGTAAGTGTTTTACCATTACAGCCATTACAACGGCGTTATCAGCTGCTAATAACCCTTCTAATGCAACTAGCACAAGTAGTACCCAACCATATTCCAATAATAGTTCCATTTGGATTTCTCCTCCTTTTTTGAACAAACAAAAAGAGACCCATGCCTAAATAAAGGCAAAGGTCTCACTTAGCAAAAAAGTTTTGCTCTTATAACCGATGATCTCTCTATAGATCATGTACTGACGATTATAAGGATAGGAACACGTCCTATAGCTACTCCCCCTTGACCGAAGTCAAAAGTTTATTCTGTTTGTTGTTACTGCTATTATAACAACATCTATTTCAAAAAGTAAATAAAAAAATACTACTTTTCAAAATTTACAATATTTTTGAATTAAAATAAGTCTTAATGCTATACATACCTAACCATTTAACATATAAATACCTATCACCTAAAAACAATTATCATATTTTATTGATGTCATTACTAAATTTGTTATACTTAATTATAAGACACCTGTTCAGGAGGATTTTATGAGTGACATCCCTTTATTAACAAAAAATATGGACATGACATTAGAATTTTTTTCTCGCAAAAAACAAGTTTATTTGTCATAAGCGATTGTCATTACAATCATTTTAAGGAGCAAGTATTTCACTATGCCCCTTTATTAACAACAATCGACTATGAAGCAATTAGCCATATTCAAACATGGGATATACTTCGAGATACTTACTTCATGTTAATGATTCCAAAAGATCAATACTTTGAAGAACCACTTACTAGCATGATTTTTAATGTCCGCCACCTGATTTTAAAACATGTACGAGAAAACGTAATATTCCCAACAATATTTGAAGCCATTCAACAACAACCTTCACGTGCTTATATCGCAGCAATTGCCATAACACGCTATTTAACGTATTGGTTAAGCGATATTTTCAAAGACTCTTCATTACCGAATGAAATCTTACAAAATGAAACATTGCGTAATATGGATATTCGTCCACTTTTTGAAGAAAAATATAGCACGATCGAACCCGTCCCTTCGGCAATTACAAATTTACAGGGGCGTATACTACGAAAAATTATTCAATATTCGAATACACATGATGAAGCATTAACAGCTCAATTGCAACAAGCCTTAATAGCCGCTCGTGCACAGTGGTCTATTTTTGAAAGCCATCATGTTTAAAGAAAGTAGGGATTATATGCAAGCGAAAGAATTTGAAAAAATCATTCAATCCCTTGAGCAAATGTGCTGTGAAGGTGCTTATGAACAAGCAAAAAAACAAGCATTTCATTATTATCAACTCGCTGTTAACGAAAAAAATAACTTTGTTGAGTTACACATGCTGCGCTACATGATGATGGCTAGTTCCAATTTAGGACAATATGAAATTTTATTGCACTTCTTTGAACGCTACGAATACCTCTGTCATGAGCTAGATGATGAGCAAAGCAAATTATTTTTAAATTTATATTTAACGTTTATTTATAACTATCAAGGCTATTACGAACAATCAATGTATGTACTAAAACGAGCATGTCGAATGGCCCTGAAAAAAAAGAACCAGCTCGCAATCGTCGAATCATTTAGTAACGCGTGTCATACAGCAACACTATTAAAAGATTATTCCCATGCGATTCAATATGCACTCATTGGTATGGCCCATCTTAGCGATGATATCAAGCATCCTATTTTGGCGATGCGGATTGAAATGAATTTAAGTGAAGCACTTATTTATGACGGACAACTTACGTTAGCACAGCGCTATATACAGCGTAATCGAACCATTATTGAAGAACCTTGCTATACGCCATTTGCGAGTGACCAAGCAACATACTATCGTCTAAAAGCGCTACTAGCACAACAAGACCAGCAGCTACTTGCAGCAAAGGTGTATTTAAAGCAAGCATTAGCGATTTTATTACGTAACTCACATATGGCTGATTTGGCTCATACCGTCCATGCCAATCTACTATTGGCAAAAAAACGCTTAGATGACCCTTATACAAGTTCAATGGATCATGTACTGACAACATTAACGATGAATACTTCTCAGCAGCGTATCGATGATATTACGACATTAAATATTCAACGTCATGCCCAGCGTGATAAGATGGCTACACAACTATTTGATGATGCCATGGGCTCATACCGTGCTAAAGGTGTATTTCAAATTGTCAATGATTGGTTAGCACAACACGATCATGTCGATTGTGCTGTGATGACCATTGATACGCTCGATGAGAAGGATGCACGCTTTCAACAACTGATACAGCAAATCCATCTACTCATGGCGAATCAGCATAGTATTGTCGGCTTTAATTACCAACAAATTTTACTGTTCTGGCGTAATCAGCCCTGTACACATATTACAGCTCAGCTTTTGCAAATTGAACAACTTATTCAGAGCAATGGCTTAGTCGCAACAATTGGTCAAAGCTCAAGTAATAATGATACGATTTATGCGAAAGAGCTGCATAACTTTGCCTATGCGCAGCTCTATTATATGCGTGAATTAAATACACAAATTAATATGGAACAAAATTAAAATGAGATTGGGATGTCATGTTCCTTTTTTAGCGTTCGCAACGAAAAACCGGAACCGCGCTTTTGCGCGATTCCGGTTTTTCTTATGATCATAGGAGAGATTGTTTTTAGACGTATCTCCTAGCCTCTTTTTAGTTATTCTTTTCAACGAATTCAACAAAGTTTGTTGTCACCATGTCTAAAAAATTCACCGTGTTATCATCCGTTAAATTGCCTTGTTCATCAAATTTTGTATGCGCTGCACCAACAACCACTTGGTTTGCACCAGCTAAAAATGGGGAGTCAATACCAGGTGAGCGTAAGACATCATATAAATGTGCTTGTGCTTTTACAGTGCCTAATGCACCCATTGAAGCCCCCATTACTAATGATGGCTTTCCGACCATTACACGATTAACACGTGATAGCCAGTCAATAGCATTTACCAAAACGCCTGGCATCGTACCATTATACTCAGGTGTGAACCAAATCACTGCATCTGCTGCCGCTACTTTTTCTTTAAAGCTTTTTACTTCTTGAGGTGCATCATTTTCAATATCTTGATTATACAAAGGAATATTTTCCAATGTCAGTACTTCCATTTCAAATTTATGCTCAAATTGTTTTGCTACAAAATTTGCGAGTGCTTTATTTAATGAATCTTTACGAACTGAACCTACAATACCTACTACTTTCATACTTTACGACCTCCATTTTATCTCAATTTCAAGATGATTGTATCGCTTCATGTAATATTTTTCAATTATTTTGACTTATAAAAGTCAAAATACCATAAAAAAAGATACTTTCCTAAGTAGGAAAGCACCTTCTTTTACTTATAGTAAGCTATATAGCTCAACTTCTGGATATTTATCTTCGAACCAACGCATCGCGAATTGGTTTTCAAATAAGAATACTTTATTGCCAAAACGATCATTTACTAAAATTGATCGTGGACCAGTCATTGAATCTTTAATCACTTCTTCATTACGAATCCAGCGCGCCATTTTTTGGCCGATATGTTCCATAATAACATCCACATTGTATTCATTTTTCATACGATTTTCAAATACTTCAAATTGTAATTGACCAACCGCACCAAGAATGATGTCTTCTGTAAATAAAGTTTTGTAGTACTGAATTGCACCCTCTTGTACAAGCTGGTCAATCCCTTTATGGAAGTGTTTTTGTTTCATAACGTTTTTCGCACTTACGCGTACGAATAACTCTGGTGTGAATTGTGGTAGTTTTTCGAATTGGAATTTCTTTTTACCACCAACGATTGTATCACCAATTTGGTAGTTCCCTGTATCATATAAACCGATAATATCCCCTGCTACGGCTTCATTTGCTGTTTCACGATCATCCGCTAAAAATGTTGTTGCTTGTGTTACTTTAAATGATTTACCTGTGCGGTTCATCGTAATATTCATACCGCGTGTAAACTTACCAGAAACGATACGTACAAAGGCAATACGGTCACGGTGAGCTGGATTCATATTTGCTTGAATTTTAAATACAAAACCTGAGAAGTCTTTATCTGTTGGCTCTACAATTGTTTCTTGTTCTGTTAAACGAGGTTGTGGCCCTGGCGCAAATTTTAAGTATGTTTCTAAAAATGTTTGCACACCAAAGTTTGTTAACGCAGAACCGAAGAATACAGGTGTTAATTGACCTTTTTCAATTGCTTCTTCAGAGAAGTCATTTCCTGCTTCGTCTAATAATAAAATGTCATCTAATGCTTGTGTATAATAAGATGTTTTTGTCATATCATTTTCAACATCAATTGTTCCTTCATCATTTAATGGAATAAAGCGGTCTTCTTCTTCCGTACGGAATTGTTCAATACGACGATTATAACGATCGTAAATTCCTAAGAATTCTTTACCCATACCGATTGGCCAGTTCATTGGATATGCATTGATACCTAATACTTCTTCTAAGTCTTCAATTAGTTCCAATGGTTCTCTACCTTGACGGTCTAATTTGTTAATGAATGTGAAAATAGGAATACCACGCATACGACAGACTTGGAAAAGTTTTTTCGTTTGTGCTTCAATCCCTTTCGCAGCATCAATAACCATGACTGCACTATCGACAGCCATTAACGTACGATACGTATCCTCAGAGAAGTCTTGGTGCCCTGGTGTATCTAAAATGTTAACGCGGCAACCATCGTAATCAAATTGCATTACAGAAGATGTTACTGAGATACCACGTTGTTTTTCGATTTCCATCCAGTCAGATGTCGCAAATTTCCCTGTTTTTTTACCTTTTACAGTACCCGCATCGCGAATTGCGCCACCGAAGTATAAAAGTTTTTCTGTAATTGTCGTTTTACCAGCATCGGGGTGAGAGATAATGGCAAAGGTACGACGTGAAAGAATATCTTGTTCTAAATTCGTAGTCATGTTGTTCTCCTTTATTTTAAATCAATATACGATTAATCATTCAATTTATAACTGCTACTTGTACACCTACATAAGATATCACCTATTAGTTTAAATTCAAATGCTCGTGTTCTATTACTTAACTTATCAAGTATATCAAAAATGAAAGCATGAAAAAAGAGGATGTGCTTCGAATACACTATCCTCTTTCATACAATTACGCTTTTGTAACATTTAGTACTTGGCCAATTTTAATCGTTGATGATTTTAAACCGTTCCATTTTTTTAAATTCGTTACAGTCGTACCATACTTTTTCGCAATTTTTGTTAACGTGTCGCCTTTTACTACTTTGTATGTCATGTTTGCTTTTGCTGTTAATTTTAATTTTTGACCAATTTTAATCGTTGATGATTTTAAACCATTCCATTTTTTTAAATTTGTTACAGTCGTACCATACTTTTTCGCAATTTTTGTTAACGTATCGCCTTTTTTCACTGTATGAATTGTCGCTTTTTTAGACGTTTCTGTCACATTAATTGATGTATCTTTACCTGCTGGTGTTACAGTCGTATTTGTCGATGACGTATCTTTTTCATCCACTGTAGGTACTGTTTTTGAAACATATAAGGTTTGACCAACAAAAATCGTTGTCGTTTTTAATGAATTCCAGCTTGTTAGATTTTTCACTGTTGTACCATATTTTTTCGCGATTTTCGTTAGCGTATCACCTTTTTTCACAACATAGGTTGTACCTTTTGAAATCGAATTCCCTGTTTGTGTCACGGTCGTATTTGAGCTAGTAGAACCTGTTGTTAATGGTGCATCGAATTGTGTTAAATCATAGCGTGCGATTAAGTCGTTTAATTTTGTGTTGTAACGAGTATCTGTTGCATATGTACCTGTTAAGGCTTTCGTTGCGTCTTTATATGTTTTTGCGCTTTCACGCCACGCTTTACTATAATATTTTGCGTTCCAGCTAACACCGTAACGTAATTTTTTTGCATTATCTTCTAATGATTCTTTGTAAGAAGGATATTTACGGAATTTTGCTGTGATTGTATAGTACTGCCCTTTACCGTTATCTTCTAATGTTTTCATGTTCACATATTGCCCGTTATAGTCACCTTTAATGCCGAATAAGTTATAATTTGGTGCTGAAGCTAGCGCGCTTCGACCATAACTACTTTCTAAAATCGCCTGTGCCATCATAACCGAGCCATAAATGCCATATTGTTGAGAAAGCATCACAACATCTGGTGAAACTTGATCAATAAAACTTTCGACAGTGGCTGTTGCACTTTTCGCTTTTGCTAAAACTTTTGTGTTTTCCTCAGCTGTATTTGCCGTTAAGTTGCTTACTGTTGATTCTTTTTGCACAGCTGTTGTTGCTTGAGCAGTTGAAGCAAGTGTTGCGGTAGTCACAACGGTTGCCATTGCTGCTGCAAGCCATTTGCCTTTTTGATTCATGTAACTATTCCCTTCTCTATAACCTTTTTCTGTTACTATTAGATAACATTAGAATACCATTAATGTTTCAAATTGGGTAGGACACTAAAAAAATGACATAAACATCACATAATTGTAATGTTTATGTCATTTTTCGACAATAATTATTTAGCGTATTTTTTTGCCGCTTCATCTAATGCGATTTGGGCATCGCTATGCGGATATTTTGTGTTTTCAATGATTTGATAATCTTCATGGCCTTTACCTGCAAAGAGGATTAAATCCCCAGGTTCAGACATTTGTACAGCATGACGCACCGCTTCTTCACGGTCCCCGATACATGCATAATTTTTATGTTCCATCCCTTTTTCAAGGTCGCCCATAATTGAATCATACGCTTCGTAACGTGGATCATCTGTTGTTAATATAACATATTCAGCTTTTGACGCTTTACGTGCCATGTCTGGACGTTTCGATTTATCACGGTTACCACCTGTACCAATCACAAAAATCATCTTGTTCTTTTTGTATGGCATTGCGGCATCGATTGCTTTCTCAATTGCGTCTGGTGTATGTGCATAGTCAACAAAAATATCGATTGGTAAATCACCTGTTGGTACACGTTCCATACGACCTTTAATCGCTGTTAAGCTTTCTAATTGCTCGATAACATCATCGATTGGATAGCCTTTTGCGTAAAGTGCTGCAACGGCTGCAAGTGCATTGTAGACGTTAAATTCACCTAATAATTTTAATTCCACATGACGTTCGCCTTCAGGAGTTAACATCGTGAATTCTGTATGTTCATTATGATACGTAATATCCACGCCACGGAAGTCTGCTGTCTCATCGTGAAGTGCATAGCGCCAAATCGGGAATGGTGTTAGCGTTTCGTATTTTTCGCTCCAAGCATCGTCTGAGTTTAACACGACATGTTTATCTTTTGTTAAATCTTGGCCAAGTTGTGAGAATAACATGCCTTTTGCATTCCCGTAGTTTTCCATTGTTCCATGGAAATCTAAATGGTCCTGTGTGAGGTTTGTAAAAATCGCGACATCAAAGTCAATACCTGCTACACGTCCTAATACAAGACCGTGTGAGGAGACTTCCATAATCATCGCACGACAATGCTCTGATTTTGCACGGAAAATCATTTGTTGGGTAGAAAGTGCATCACTTGTTGTATTTGAAGATTGATATAATGTGCCATTAATATCAAAACCAATTGTTCCTTTTAATGCTGATTTAATCCCTAATCCAAGAAGCATTTTTTCAATCATATTTGATACAGTTGTTTTACCATTGGTACCTGTGACACCAATCATTGTTAAATCTTGTGATGGGTAGTCAAAGAATTTCGCCGCTAAAATACCTAGCGTACGGTCTGTGCTGCGGACGATAACTTGCGCCACATCACCTGTTAAATCTAGTTCGCGCTCGGTAACAACGACTGTTGCGCCGCTATCAACAGCTTGTTGTGCATAATCATGCCCATCTACTGTATAGCCCTTAATACAAATAAAAATTGTTTTTTCTTCTACTGTACGTGAATCAATCGCCATATTACGCACTTCTTCTGGAAGTGTACCGACGATACGTTTTTGCGCTAAGCGATGTAATAGTTCTGTAGTTTGCATAAAATTAGTCCTCCTCATCGATCATTGGAGAAGTAACATAAGCGTATAATAAAGCAGCTGTATGGCGTAAAGAGTCTACATGTGTACGTTCAAAAGCATGTGATGATTCAATGCCTGCACCGAATAATGCATGGCGCACATCAAAGCCTGCGCGAATTGCTGCCGATGCATCCGAACCATAATGTGGATAAATATCGAGCTTATACTCGATATTATTGGCATTAGCAAGAGCTACTAACTGACGAGTCAATTCATAATGGTAAGGACCACTAGAATCTTTCGCACAAATTGAAACCGTATATTCATCAGATTGTTGGCCATCGCCAATTGCACCCATATCGACTGCAATATACTCTACGGTTTGCTCTGGTACGCTTGCATTTCCCCCGTAACCGATTTCTTCGTTATTTGAAATATAAAAATGAGTTGTATAAGGGAGTTCAATTGACTCGTTTTTAATCAATTTTAATAATTGAATAAGAAGTGTTGTACTCGCTTTGTCATCTAAATGGCGAGATTTAACAAAGCCTGATTCCGTAAACTCAAAACGGTTATCAAATGAAATAAAGTCGCCTACTTCAATACCTAATGCACGCGTATCTTCTGCTGATGTTGTCTTCGCATCAACACGCACTTCAATATGCTTTTCGTCGCGTGGTAGCGTGCCCATTTCACTGTAAACATGGACAGATGTTTCGTGCATTAATATAGTACCACGAATTGCTTCACCTCGTGCGGTATGAATTGTACAATATTCACCTTCTACCGCATTCCAGCGGAAACCACCTACCATTGATAATGCAAGGCGACCAGAAGATTTTACTTCCTTCACCATGGCACCTAATGTATCAGTGTGCGCTGTTAATAAACGATGACGGTCATCGTTTTTCCCTTTAACAGTCGCAATAAGCGCACCTTTATTTGTTTGTACATATGATACACCAATGTCATCTAGCATACTCGCCATCAATTTCATGATTTTGGTCGTATAACCCGATGGACTTGGCGTATTTGTTAACGTTTCTAATAGTTGAATGGTTTCTTTTTCATTAAAAATTTGCACAGTAGAAAATCTCCTTTATTTTTAAATAGTAGAAAGGCGTAAATATATTCTTCCATCATATCAAAATATGCCTTTTTCCGACAGAGAGAAATCATGGTATGATAGTATCATCAAGTATTCGAGGTGTCTTTATGAAGAACTCTACTAGTTTACGTAGAAGAAATCAATTCTTGCTATTTCTTTATACACTTGGCATGTTTTTATTTACATTTCTATGTATGATTCGTGGACTAGATTATCCACTTGCCGCTCCAATTATTTTTGTTATAATCGGCGGTATTTTTTCGATTATTTTTGCAACAAAAAAATTAAGCGAGCCTTTAAATGCTGCCCTTATCATTCTTTTATTAAATATAACGGGTGTCGTGACACTAATTAATACCGATAATCCTTTTTACGTTTTATTCCTAATTTTTGACTTATTGCTTATTTCGCTTTATTTTTCATTCATACTCAACGTTGTCATGCTCATTGTGACATTTCTTGAAACTGGTTTGTTAACGTATTGGTTATTTCCAGAGCTATGGCGCGCCTTATCTAGCGAGCAACTCTTTTGGCTCCTCATCTCAATTTTATTTCTTATTACGTTTAGCCTCGTTCAAGCACTGTATTTACACGCATCAAATCGATCAATCGAACGAAAAAATGATTCAATGGAAAAAGAGTTTGAATCAAAAGAAGGCTATTTGAAGTTGTTTTTTGAGAATGCAAAAGACAGCATTGCTGTTTTTGATTTAGATAATAAAGTCATTGCCGCCAATCCCGCTTTTGTAAAGCTCTATGGCTGGTCCTTAGAAGAAAGCATCGGTCAACAAATTCCGATGGTTCCGCCAGATTATTATGAAGCTTCGAAAAAACGTATTACGAATATGGTCGCTGGTGAAAGCTTTGACTTACTCCAAACAAAAGATATGAAAAAAGATGGCACTATCTTTGATGCTGAAGTAACATTGTCACCTATTTTCGATGCAAATGGTCAAGTTATTGCGACGTCCGTTATTACACGTGATGTTTCGTATCGTAAGGAAGCGGAGGAATTACGTGTGCAGTCTGAAAAATTAAAAGTGGCGGGTGAAATCGCAGCGGGTGTTGCGCATGAAGTGAAAAACCCACTATCTGTTATTTCAGGCTTTGTTCAAATGATGAATGAAGATGTCAATTCGCCCTATACTTACTATACGAAATTAATTAAATCTGAGATTGACCGTATTAATTTAATTATTAGCGAATTCTTAGTGCTATCTAAACCACATGCCCAAGATGCAAAAGATTTTAATATTGAGCATATACTACAAGATATGCTTGCGCTCTTTAAACTTGAAATGGATGTTAAAAACATTACAATTCATGAGGTTTGGGATGCACCAAATGCTATTATCAAAGGGGATGCTAACCAAATTAAACAGGTGTTTATTAATATTTTCAAAAATGCGATTGAAGCCATTGAAGCAGAAGGTCATATCGATTTTGCGATGACAACCACTACTACGCACGTCGTTGTAAAAATTTCAGACAACGGCATTGGTATGAAAAAAGACGTTGTTGATAACATTTTCCAACCATTCTATACAACGAAAGAAAAAGGAACAGGTCTTGGCATGATGATTACTGAAAAAATCATTCATGAGCATAAAGGAGATATTAAAATTAAAAGCACATATGGTGTAGGTACGGAATTTACAATTCTATTACCACTCAGCACAATTTTTTATAACAATTAAAAAAACACTTCCAGGTAGTATTCTCTGGAAGTGTTTTTTAGTTAGCGCATAATCGTTTTTACTAATGCGACTTTCTTTTTATACGGTGGGAATAACACATTATTTGCGAGTTTTGTTGAACGTTTCAAAATTGATTTTGGATGTGTGAAACAGTCAAAGCTTGCGCGGCCATGATAATTCCCCATGCCCGATTCACCTACACCACCGAATGGTAAATGTAGTGAGCCAACATGTGTAATCGTATCATTAATGCAACCGCCACCAAATGGTAAGTTTTCTAAGAAATAATCAACAGCCTTATCAGACTCAGAGAATAGGTACGCTGCAAGTGGTTTTGGTTTCTTTTTAATTAAGCGGATTGCCGTTTCTAAATCTTCGTACACTAAAATCGGCATAATCGGGCCAAAAATTTCATCTTCCATAATCGGACTATTCCATTTTACATCTTGTAAAACAGTAGGAGCGATGTACAGGTCTTCAGGATCTTGTTGGCCACCAATCAATACCTCACTCTGCATTTGCTGTAGCAATGCGCTTAATCGTTCAAATTGACGTGTATTAATAATACGACCGAAGTCTTTTGAATTTTGGGGGTCTTTACCGTAAAATTTTGTCAGCGTTTTTTTCAATTGACGTAAAAATGGTACCTTTACGGATTCATGCACAAGCACATAGTCTGGTGCCACACATGTTTGACCAGCATTTGTGAATTTACCCCATGCAAGACGTTTTGCAGCCACTTCTAAATTAGCCGTTTGATCAACGATAGCTGGACTCTTACCACCTAACTCAAGGGCATACGGTGTTAGGCGCTCTGCACAGGCAGCAGCGACAATTTTGCCGACTGCGACACTCCCGGTAAAGAAAATAAAATCAAATTCTGCATGAATTAATCCTTGCACTACTTCTTTCTCGCCTTCTACAACAGCAACATATTCACGGTCAAATGTTTCCTCTAAAATTTGGCGAACAATCATCGCTGTGTATGGCGCCGTTTCAGCCGGCTTCACAATCGCTGTATTGCCGCCCATAATTGCACCTACTAGTGGCTCCATGACTAATTGGAATGGATAATTAAATGGCCCAATAATACAGGTCACACCATATGGTTCACGTACGATAAAACTTTTCCCTGGTTGAAATTGAATCGGCGTAGATGTTGTTACAGGATGCATCCATTCCTCTAGGTTTTTCAGTGCAAAACTAATCGAATCGTAAAGAATCCCAATTTCTGTTGCAAAGGCTTCAAAGTCACTTTTGTGTAAATCTCGATATAACGCTTCGGTAATCTTTTTCTCGTTACTAGAAATGGCCTTCTTCAGTTTTTTCAATTGGTCTTTTCGAAAAGCTAATGAACGCGTTGCACCACTATCAAAATATCGGCGTTGTTCGTCAATTAAATGTTCAATATGTTCCACGTGTTGTTTCCCCCTTCACTTCGCTATTAGTTGAATTGTATCACTTTTCCACGCTTTTCTTCCATTCGGACCTTCTCAAATTATTCCAAATAAAACGGTTTAAGACATCCCAAAAGGAGGAAAGCTAATAAATAACGACGAGAAAGGATGATGAATGATGACAGTATTCTTTACTTCACAAGCAACAGCGAAAAATGGACGAGAAGGTCATGTTGAATCAAATACTGGTTCAATTAACATCGACCTCACAAATCCAGCGAAAGATAAAGATCCTTCAAAAACAAATCCTGAAGAACTATTTGCAGCAGGTTATGCAGCCTGCTATGATGGCGCGCTCAACTTAGCAGCGAAAAAAGCCGGCCATAAAATCGACTCTACCGTCACAGCAAAAGTTAGCCTACAATCAGATGAAAATGATGGTGGTTTTAAAATTGGTGTCATTCTAGTTGTTGATATTCAAGGTGTATCCCAAGAAGTTGGTGAGGAACTTACGGCTACTGCCCATCAAAATTGTCCATACTCTAAAGCAACACGTGACAATATCGATGTAGAAATTATTACACAAGCACAAATTTAATGTTGCATTTTCTTAAAACATCTGTATAATTAACTATTAGGTGCCAAACCTATTGCTATTCTTTTTTGAATAGCAGACTTACTCGCTCATAACAGCCGGATGCTGGAGCGAGTTTGTTTTTTTCGGCGGGAAGATGAGCTCCCGCCATTTTATTTTGTCTAAAATAGTATGCACATATATAAAAAGGACGTTCACACTGTAATTTCAATGTGAACGTCCTTATTTTATTTAGACGATAGATTGTCAAATTAACTGCACCACTTCACATTCAAATGCATCCTGTGTGGTATTCCAGTTGAGGCACTTTCTTGGTCGATTGTTGATCAATGAAAGTGCT
>NZ_JBHUOR010000045.1:0-88181 GCF_042686175.1 Kurthia populi
TCCTTTCTTTAGCTAGGGTTTTGTCCCAGCCTCTTCATTAATAAATTATGCTTTTTCGTAGCGTAATACCGGCTTACGTGCAGCTAACGTTTCATCTAAACGTTTAATGACTGTCGTGTGCGGTGCTTCTTGTACGATTTCAGGATTTTCTTCTGCTTCTTTCGCAATTTGAATCATCGCGTCACAGAAAGCATCTAATGTTTCTTTTGCTTCTGTTTCCGTTGGTTCAATCATTAAACCTTCTTCAACATTAAGTGGGAAGTACGTAGTTGGCGGATGGTAGCCAAAATCTAACAGACGTTTTGCAATATCCAATGTACGGACACCTAATTTTTTCTGACGGCTACCAGATAATACGAATTCATGCTTACAATGGCGGTCATATGGCAACTCATAAAATGGTTGCAGACGACGCATCATGTAGTTTGCATTAATAACCGCATTTTCTGTGACAGCTTTTAGACCATCTGGACCCATTGTGCGAATATATGTGTACGCACGTACGTTGATACCAAAATTCCCATAGTAAGGTTTTACGCGACCAATTGTTTGTGGACGGTCGTAGTCGAAGTGGAATGTACCCTCTTCTGTTTTCACTAATACTGGTTTTGGTAAGAATGGAATTAAGTCTGCTTTTACGCCAACCGGACCTGAACCAGGACCGCCACCGCCGTGAGGGCCTGTAAATGTTTTGTGTAAGTTTAAGTGAACACAGTCAAAGCCCATATCCCCAGGACGTGCTTTTGACATAACAGCGTTCAAGTTTGCGCCGTCATAATACACTTTACCCCCGACACTATGCACGATATCTGCGATTTCTAAAATATCTTCTTCAAATAAGCCAAGTGTATTAGGGTTTGTTAACATTAATGCTGCTGTATCGTCACCCACTTTTGAGCGAAGATCTTCTAAATCGACAAGACCATTTTCCGCTGTCGCAATCGTCACCGTATCAAAGCCTGCTACTGCTGCAGATGCTGGATTTGTACCATGCGCTGAGTCAGGAACTAATACTTTCGTGCGTTGTGTATCACCATTTGCTTCATGGAATGCACGAATCATCATAAGTGCTGTCCACTCACCATGCGCACCTGCTGCTGGCTGTAATGTTACTTCATCCATACCCGTGATTTCGATTAAATGTTCTTGTAGGTCATACATTAATTCTAATGCGCCTTGAACTGTTTCTTCATCTTGTAATGGGTGAATATTTGCAAATCCAGGCATACGCGCTGCTGTTTCATTCATCTTCGGATTGTATTTCATCGTACAAGAACCGAGTGGATAGAAGCCTGAATCAACACCATGATTACGACGAGATAGTGCGGTGTAGTGACGCATAATATCAAGTTCTGCTAATTCTGGTAATTCTGCTGCTTCTTCACGAATGAATTGTGCAGGTAAAATGCTTGCTAAGTCTACTTCTGGAACATCTAAAACAGGTACGCTATGGCCTACGCGACCTTCGCGAGATAATTCAAATACAAGTGGTTGATTGTCTTTATGCATGGTGGGCCTCCATTTCTGCTACTTGAGCAGCTGTTGCTTGTACAAACGCATCGATTTCTTCTTTTGTGCGTTGTTCTGTCACACAAACTAATGTGTGATTTTGAAGTTTTTCATCAACGCGACCAAGGTCGAAGCCACCGATAAAGCCTTGTGCTAATAATAATTTATTTAATGCTGTGACATTTGCTTTCACATCAACAACGATTTCGTTAAAGTGTGCACCATCAAATGCGACAGTAAAGCCTGCTGCTTCAAATTGTTGTTTCGCATAATACGTTTTCACAATATTTTGTGATGCCATTTCACGAATTCCTTGCTTGCCAAGTGCTGTCATCGCAACAGAAGCTGCTAATGCATTGAGCGCTTGGTTTGAACAAATATTAGATGTCGCTTTTTCACGACGAATATGTTGTTCACGTGCTTGTAATGTTAACACGTAACCGCGACGACCTTCTTCATCTAATGTTTCCCCAACAAGACGGCCTGGCACTTTACGCATTAATTTTTTCGTTGTTGCAAAGTAACCACAGTGCGGTCCGCCAAAGCTTTCTGGAATACCGAATGGCTGTGCGTCACCTACTGTGATATCTGCACCCATTTTACCTGGAGGAGTAATCGATGCAAGTGCTAATGGATTGGAAGAGACGATTGATAAACCTTTCACCGCATGCACAAGCTCTGAAACTTTTGTCACATCTTCTAATTGACCGTAGAAGTTCGGATATTGCACCATAACAGCTGCTGTATTGTCATCGATTTGCGCTTCAAGTTCAGCTAAATCGGTTACACCATTTGTTGCTTTCACTTCCACAACTTCGATTGATTGACCGTATGCATATGTTTTCACAACATCTTTTGCGATTGGATGAACAGCTTCTGATACTAAAATTTTCGACTTACGTGTAGAGCCCGCTGCAAGCATACCTGCTTCTGCTAATGCTGTACCGCCATCGTACATGGATGAGTTTGCTAAATCCATACCTGTTAATTCCGCAATCATCGTTTGGAATTCAAAGATAGCTTGTAATTCCCCTTGAGAAATTTCTGGTTGGTATGGTGTGTAAGCTGTATAAAATTCTGAGCGTGAAATAACGTGGTCTACGACAACTGGTTTGTAGTGATCATAAACGCCTGCTCCTAAAAATGATGCGTATTCGTCGGTGTTGGCATTTTTCTTTGCTAAGCCTGCAAGTTCTTTAAGCAATGCTGATTCTGTTTTCGCTGGTTTAATATTGTATTCCCCTTGGAAACGTACACGTTCAGGGATGTCTGCAAATAATTCATCAACGGAAGAAACGCCAATCGTCTCTAACATTTCTTTTTGGTCTTGCTCAGTCATTGGTAAGTACCGATGCTTCATTGGAAAAAACCTCTCTTTTAGTAAAATTTATTTTTGACGCTTATAAAATGGTGTTGCGACCGTTTTCACTTTCAAACGACGGTTACGAATCTCTACTTCTAGCTCTTTATCAAGCTCCGCATATTCCGCTTTAATAAGCGCTAAGCCGACATTACGTTTTGTGCTTGGTAATTGTGTTCCAGTTGTTACTTCACCGATTTCTTCATCGCCTAAAAATACTTTATAGCCATGTCGAGGTACACCTTTATCAATCATTTCAATACCGATTGATTTACGTGGTACACCTTGCTCTTTTTGTGCTAGCAACGCTTGTTTACCATTAAAATCGTCTTCTTTGTTTAATTTCACAACGAAATTGATGCCCGCTTCTAATGGTGAAATGTCTTTTGCTAACTCTTGTCCATAAAGTGGTAAGCACGCTTCAAAGCGCAATGTATCACGAGAGCCTAAGCCACATGGTACAACCGCATCTGTCGCTAAAATTTTATCCCATAATGCTACAACTGTTTCTGGTGAACCATAAATTTCAAAGCCATCTTCCCCAGTGTAGCCTGTACGTGAAATTAATGTATTATGGCCTGCAATATCAACATTTTGTGCTAAACGGAATGGTTTAACATCTGTTAATGTGAAGTCTGTTAATGTTTGTAATGCCGCAATCGCTTTTGGTCCTTGAATCGCCAATTGTCCAAAATTTTCTGAATCATTCGTGATTGTAATGTCACCAAATGCTTGTTCTTCCATCCAAGCAACATCTTTTTCAATATTCGCTGCGTTTACGACTAATAAATATTTTTCTTCACCTAATCGGTAAATAAGTAAGTCATCAACTACCCCACCGTCTGTATAACACATTGTTGTATATTGTGTTTGATCGATAGCAACTTTTGATACATCATTCGTTACGAGCTTTTGTAAATAAGCTAAGCTGCCAGGACCTTCAACGAATACTTCTCCCATATGTGAAACATCGAAAAGACCAGCTGCTTCACGAACTGCTGCATGCTCCTCTTTAATTGAACTAAATTGAACTGGTAATTCCCAACCACCAAAATCGATTGTTTTGCCGCCGAACTTAGCGTACGAATCGAATAATGGGGTACGTTTTAATGTTGACACATTAACCCCTCCTTGTTTTCAAAAAAAAACAGAGAAATCCCTTATAATTAAAGGATTTCTCTGTCCATGCACCTGAAAGTTTAACCAGAAAACTGGCTGTCATCGTGGGTGGCTACCCGAAGTAGCGCTCTCCAGAGTTGCGTCCAATACGAGTCTTTTTGCCTGAGAGATTCATAGTTTCCCATTTGCTCCTTCGGCGACACAGTCAAGTGTTCTCTCCCCATATCTTCATCCGCTTCCATTATGATCATGTAGTATTACAGGATTTCTTGTCTATATCCTAACATTCACAATTCATTCTTGCAATATAATTCGTTAAATATTTTAAATACGAACAATTAATGTTTTTATCATTAAATTATTCGCCTTTTAAACGATTCACTTGGAAGCCACAATATTCTACAATCTGTCTCAACGAACGATTTTCCGTTCGTACTGAGATATGTGTGCACTGCTTATAATATTTTCTGCGCTCGTGGTACAAATCTTCTAATTCTTGTTTCGTTGATCGTTGAACAATTGGACGATTTTTATCCTTGTGGATACGTTTCCAAATGTCTGGGAAAGTAGCATCTAAAAATAATACTAAGCCTGTTTCTCGCATGATTTTACGGTTTTTTGGGTTCATCGCAACGCCACCACCTGTGGCAATGATACAAAATTCATCACGAAAATCCATTAAAAATTCCGTTTCAATTTTTCGAAAAGCTTCTTCTCCCTTTTGTTCAAAGATTTCCGGTATAGTCATCTTTTCTCTACGAACAATTTCTGTATCCATGTCGTAGTAAGGTAACTTTAAAAAATAACTAAGTCTTCTGCCAATGGCACTTTTTCCAGAGCCCATAAAACCGACCAAATAAATTTTACGCACATTTTCACCTTCTTAATGACGACAAACAACACTGTTGCTACTCAACACTATTTTTATTTATAGTAGCATGAACATCTCCGGATTCCAACGATATTCTCTAATATATCATGAAAAAGAAGGGAATTTTTTACGGTTTATTTTGCAAATCTGTAACTGTTACAACCTCTTCATTCCTTTGCTGCATAATAAACATCCGTTTTTCAATGCGCTGCTGTTCCAAATAACGATAGTTTTCAATCGTATTTAAATACGTTGTATATGATAAAACCATTACGGTGACATAGAGCGTTGTCATCATCAAAAAGAAAAAACTAATTAGAAATAACGACCCCTGCTCATTAGCTAGTATTCGGTAAAATGATGGTTGCCTCTCTATTCTGTTGGGCACGCAAAAATTGAATTTGTACATACAATTTATCCTCTTCTACTTTAAAATTTATCGTCTTTACATTCGTCAACAGCACAACATGACCTCCCGCTTTTTCAAATGTTGAATACACAATATGGTCACGGAATATAATACGATTTTCCTCCCCTTTATTTTGATGGAAATAAACGATATTCTGTGCATCATTGTCAACTTGAACCGTCGTGCTCTCTTCTATATTTTTTGACAGAATGGTCACAAATCGTTCCCATAACATATTTTCGGGAATAATATATGATTGTAATTTTGCAATGAAAGGTGAAAATACGAGTATCATATTTAAACACAACATTAAAATGGACAACTGTAATAACGCATCTAATAACGTATAGCCTCTGTCACCTAGAAATTTCGAAGCAAATATCCTTTTGCTGCTGAAACACCTCATATTCTACGCACATCCTTTTTTCATTGCCATGCCAAAAGTAGCTTTCTCCATTATAGGTGACTCTATTACTCATCAACGTCGGCTGTTTTTTCTGCTCAAGTAATGCATTGTAAGCAATTCGATGTGCATGATAATTACGTTCAACTATATGGACCTGTTGCATCATCGTAATAAAAAGGGGAAACAGCGTCCCAAAAACAAGTAAACAAACGGCTAAGCTAAATAACGCTTCAATAACTGAAGTTCCTCGCTCCTGCTTTAGTATCGTTCTAATTTTGGTACCCCCTCCCCGATATATAAGATGATTCTGTATTTTTTCTGATCAGCTTGAAAGTGAATTTGTTTTGATTCACTCGCGGCTCCGCTATTATTAAAAGTAAGTTTATTCATGCCACTTGAGATTAATTTCATTTGTTTTGGTAACGCCATTTCTTTCATAACAATATTACCGTTATAAACTTCATAATAAAGTTGATTATTTTTTGTCATAAATAAAATCGAACTTTTTACATTTGTCCGTTCCGCAAGGCTTTGTACATATTGAATATCTTTTAAGATTTGTTCCATATATAAATCAGACTCGTGAATCGTCCATTGGCGATAGCCAAATTGTGTCGTCACAAGTAAAATCATTAAAATAATGGTTAGTACGAGAAGCATTTCAATGAATGTAAAACCTTTGCTACTTCGCAACACCTACCACCCCATCAATAAAGGTGATTTGTTTTCCCTTACAACTTCGTTCATCCGAGCCTTTTGTCAAGTAACCTTTCGTTTCTAACTCGCCAATTGACGCTGGATAAACACCTTCATCAATCCGATAAGCCTCCACCTGTCCTTGTGCCATTTTAAGATATGCATTACACCCTTTTTCATCTACTGTAGCGAAATGCTTTGTGACATTTGGAATCGCAATCAAAATAAGCACTGTAATAATAAACAACACAATCAACATTTCAATTAATGTAAAACCTTTTTCATTTTTCAATATCTTTATTCCTCCTTATACAAAATCAATCATTTGATACATCGGTAATAAAATGGCTAAATAGGCACCTAAAATACAAACCGCAATTAGGCAAAAAAACAACGGCTGTACAATGCCAAGCAACCGATTTACGAGCTGCTGTTGTTTTGTTGCAATCAATTCCCCGTACATAATAAGTTCGCGACCTAAATTCCCTCCTCTCTCTCCGTGCATAATACAACTAGCAAAATCGCGCTGAAAATACGGTACTTCTTTTACTGCTTCTGACAATAATTGTCCTCGTAAAATAAACGTATACAAATGCGTAGCCAAATAACGAATATATGGCTGATAGGTTTGTTGCTTTAAAATGGTCAACGCATCTTGTAGCGACAAGCCACTCGTCAGTAATGTGCCAATTTCTTCTGCTAGTTGCTTTGTAAACATTAATTGAAAAAATAGCCTTAGTGGATAAATACGATAAACAAACGAAAGTTGTGCTGCTACATCACGTCTTGAGCCGATTATGACCGCTCCTGCAATCGCTACAGCCACCATGCTAAATAGCACAATAAAAACATCTGGTAAATGTAATAAAAGCCTTGATACGGTCAATTCAATCCATGTTTTATGACTAGTCGTCGTAGAAAACATGGTCGACATTTGTGGTAAAAAAAACTGGCGAAAGCCAATGAGAAGAAAAACGAGAAGAAAAAAAAGGGTGAATGGATAGGTTAATAATTTAAGCATCATCTGGTTATTTTTTGTTTGGCGGTCCATCTGTGCTGCAACATGCTCTAATGCACGATGAAATTCACCACGCTGTTCTGCTAATTGCAGTGTTAATAAATAGCGCGAGGATACACCAAAGTAAAAAAAGACCGTCGTCATCGGATGCCCTTCTTTTAATAAATTCTTTATATGTGCCAAAGATATTTCTTCATTTGTCATATGATGGGGCGCTAGCATATGCAGTGAATCATAAAAGGTATAGCCTTCTGATAGTAATTTAGCGAGTTTCCCTAAAAAGGCATTTGGTTGCTTCAGGCGTTTTTTACTGCGTTGTCTAGTACGCCACTCACTGTAAATTAGTGGTGCAGAGAATTCGACCATCTCGTATACCCCTTTCATATTGTCCTTGTAATGTTTCGTCATAAGGTAGCTGAAATGAATGACCCGTATCCGCTAACACTTCGTGAATTTTTTGTTCATCTAAAATTTCAAATAAAGCACGAACATTTTGCTGTTGCTCATCTTTTATTGGCACAAGCCGCTGCGCAATAATCGCTACCAAGGTTTGACGTAAATCCTCTTTTGAAATACCTAAATCGAGTAAACGATAAATACAGCCTACTGAATCTTTTGCATGTATCGTACTAAAAACGAGATGCCCTGTCAGAGCTGCCTCTATCGCTATTTTAGCTGTTACTTTATCTCGAATTTCACCAATCATCATCACATCAGGAGAATGTCGTAAAATTGCTTTTAAGCCGACCTCATATGTAACGCCAGCACGTTCATTCACTTGCACTTGTAGTAAATGGGCTTGTGGATGCTCTACAGGATCCTCTAGTGAAATCACCTGTTTTTGCTCTGCTACGGCACATTGCTGTACGAGAGAATACAGCGTCGTTGATTTTCCAGAGCCTGTCGGACCGGTCATAAATACCAAACCTTGTCTTCTTTTAGGTAATTCATATAATGTGGCAATACTTTGCTCGAACACGCCTAGCTCATCAAGTAATTTTGCCTCGTGATGATACATCATACGTAAAATTAAACTTTCATGTGAAAAAGCAGAAGGTAATGTAGAAACGCGACATGCGAAGCGCTCCTGCTCTAAATCCATTTGAAAGGCCCCACTTTGTGGCTTTCGTTGATCGCCAATATCTAACGCAGCTTCAAACTTAAAGAATGAAATAAAGCGCGTCGCTAGTGGAATCGTCATCTCATTCATATGGAAAAGTTGATGAAATTTCCGAAAATAAACGTCATATCGTTCTCTATTGGGCAAAAAGAGAACATCACTCGCCTGAAATAACATGGCTTGCTGCAATAACTGCTTGGCTTGTTGTTCAATTTGCTGTTCGATGATGCTCAACCTCCTCAATTATTATTATAATGAGTATACGAACTTCCGTTTTTTAAAAAAAGTGCTTGTCCGATCTTTAAAAAACAGACTTTTTTAGTACATACTATTTTAAAAACAAGGAGGTTTTCATGCCATTTTTTAAAAACCCTAGGATTTTTGAGACGTTTTAGAAATTACTATGCTTATTTAGGTCGTTTGTTCTATAATGAAAGTAACAATGATGGAGGTGCATTCAAATGATCGATCCTTTAAAAATTACTAGCACACTCGCAGATGAAACGAGATACTCAATTTACCAGCATATTATTAAACAAAAAGAAGCGTTCTCTGTTCAAGAAATTGCCGATGTTTTCCATATACATCCCAATGTTGCGCGGTTACATTTAAGAAAATTAACAGATATTGGTGTTTTAAATGCGGAATTTGAAAAAACAGGGAAAGGTGGTCGTCCTGGCCGTCTTTATAAAGCAACAGACGAAGGTGTAGCATTATCCTTCCCATATCGCGATGACCGTCAATTAATGGACTGGCTGCTTGATATTCTAAGTGCATGTGGCCCTGATGCAATCGAAGTAGGGAAAAAAATCTGCTACCGTAAAGGGATGGAATCGATTCAGGAAACACTTCAAAATCGCCGTCTCTCTATGACCAATTTAAAGCTTGAACAAAAAGTTGATTTAATTACAGAAACTGCTTCTCTTGTTGGCTATATTCCAATTATTCGTGATACGGCCGACGGAAAAACAATGAAATTCACCGTTTATAACTGTCCTTTCCATAATGGCATCGCCAA
Source organism: Kurthia populi (assembly GCF_042686175.1). Classification (NCBI taxonomy): domain Bacteria; kingdom Bacillati; phylum Bacillota; class Bacilli; order Caryophanales; family Caryophanaceae; genus Kurthia; species Kurthia populi. The sequence goes on from NZ_JBHUOR010000045.1 coordinate 9,527, forward strand.
ACATAGTAATTTTATTTGCGACTTACATGAAGCCTTTTTAAAAGGCCAATTTGAAGCTTTATTTGATGTCACAGAATTTACACAAGTAGAAAGTATGGTTCATGACTGCAAATTCTGCTCGTATCATGTCGGTATTTAAGGTATTAGCCTCGTTGAAAAATTTCAGCGGGGCTTTTTTATTTATAACGCGCATTAAAATCTATTATTTTTTGAGGTTTTCCAATTAACACTATTGACATAGTGTTAACGTCATCTTATAATAATTCTCGTAGCTTAACTTTATCCCTCCCATTTTATATGGTGAGAAAACATCCCCTAGATGAAGATATTTGCACATATCTTCCAAGTTGAAGAGGCATCCATCGCCTCTTTTTTTATGCCGTTTTTTGCAAACAAAAAAGGAGAGCATTCACCCTCCTTCACTAACTATTAAAAACCATTTAAAAATGGATTACTTTCCATTTCTTCAAATACAGTCGTTGCTTCACCATGCCCTGGATAAATTATCATATCCTCATCAAGTGATAATAATTTTTCATCAATGGATTGCACCAAAACCTTCATATTACCATCAAGTAAATCCGTACGACCAATACTTCCTTTGAATAGTGTATCTCCTACAATTGCAAAGCCCTGGTCCTCAAAGACAAACGATACACTTCCTGGAGAATGGCCTGGTGTATGGCGTACATCAAATGTGAAGGAGCCAATCGTCATATTCCCCTCTTTTGAAAAGAATTCATCCGCATCATGCGCCGTAACATCCGGAATTTCACGATATTTCCCTGAGCCATTTAACGAAGGGCTCCCTAACCATTTTGCTTCGTTTTTATGCACATACACCGGAATCGTAAATGCTGTGCGTATATCATCTACAGCGCCAATATGATCAAAATGGGCATGCGTTAATAAAATAGCGACTGGCTTTAAATTTGCTTTGCGCAATTTTTTTATTAATTGCTCCCCTTGATCACCTGGATCAATAATTAATGTTTCCTTATTTGCATTTGAAATAAAGTAACAGTTCTCCTGTACTAATCCTACAACATAGCGTCGAATATTATACATTTCTCTCACCTCTTGCTCATTATAACGGCAGACTAACACAACTGCCACTTTATGCCATATAAAAAAACTGTTCAATCAACAAATCGCCCACATGTTTATTATAAACATCGTCGCGACTCATCGATTCAAACAGTTTATTGTCGGTAACCTTCTTTTTCTAAGCGCAGTTCCTCTGCCCGTAAAATATGGCGTGCCTTTTGATATTCTCGAACATCTAAAATGCCCGCTTCGTATAATTCCTTAATATCTGCTTCCATCATACGCAGGTCGCCAATACGGTTTTTCGTATAGACAAATGTGCCAAATCGTTTTAAATATTGTCGGATGTCTTGCATATTTTCAATTTGATCAATGTCGATGACGCGTTTAGCCATGTGTTTCTTCCTTTCGTACTTGCTTACAATGAATCCATTCAAGCTCTGTCAAAATACTATCTATAGGATAATCATACGTATCTTTTGGTACTTTTGCAACCATCTGAGCCGCAAAGCAAAATGCCACCGTTTCCCCTTTGTACTGTGGCAAATAGCGGTCATAATAACCGCCTCCGTAACCAATGCGATAGCCTGCTTTATCAAAAACAACCCCTGGTACAACAAGTAAATCGATGTCCCGCGGTGTGACATATTGCGTACGCGATGGAACAGGCTCTAAAAGCGCCATATAGACCGTTTCTAGCTCCTCAAAATCGCTAAAAATATAAAAGTCCATTTCATGCGTTTCTGGCTTACAGCGTGGCACAGCGACCTTTTTCCCCATTGACCATAGCGTTTGAATAAGCGTACGTGTTTCAACTTCTGGAAATGCTGATACCGTTAAGCCAATAATTGCTGCTCGCTGCACTGCCTCGCTTTCTAAAAAACGCTGTTGTATTTGTTGTGACCATGCTTCATATGTAGCAGCATCTAGTTGTTTCAAAAACTGTTGTATTTGTTTGCGCAAATCTTTTTTCTCCATTATAATCCCCCTTAAAATAGAAAAAGCCAGTCTCAAAGGAGGCTGGCAAGAAGCGTGATTACTTAGTTTCACGGTGAAGTGTCATTTTGTTATCACGAGAGCAATATTTTTTTAGTTCTAAACGTTCCGGATTGTTACGTTTGTTTTTCTTAGTAATGTAGTTACGTTCACCACATTCTGTGCAAGCTAATGTAAGATTAACGCGCATTGTGTTATCCCTCCCACTCGTTATATTTTTTTAGTGAGCATGATTTATACGACTAGCCCATTATATCACATTGGTTAAAAAAATCTACAAGTATTTCGTTTTTTTTATGTTACAATGTAGTCAATTAGCATAATTAGCTTTTTTTAGTTAATTTGCGCTAGATACTACATATTGGAGTGATGAAGTTTGGATTTATCGATTATCTTAATGGGCGCAGGTATCCTCGTAATCATCGTGTCATTGTTTATGAGTCGCTCAAAAACTATGGACGAAGACACCGAGGACATCTCTGTCACATTATACAAAGAAACCTCCCAAATCAAACGGCGCTTAAAAGTAATTGAAGAAGAATTATTACTTGAACAACCTACCTTTAAAGCCCCTTCATCAAAACCCGCTACATCAGGCATTCACCAAATTTTAGTTAGCCAAGTACTTGCATTGCATAAACAAGGATATACGATTTCACAAATTGTCGAACGCTCTTCTCTTACACCACAGCAAATCGAAAAAATTATTGCTACGGGAGGAAAACTATTATGAGTGCTTCACTTCGCTCCTTTGGCATTGGCCTTTTCGTTGCTGGCGCAGTACTTGGTATGGTGCAGCTCACATCGAAAGAAAGTCCTGACACGCAACAGAGCGTGAAAGACACGTCAACAACTGCTACAACTGTCAAAACACTTGAAAAAGAAAATGCCGCACTAAAAAAAGAACTTACGGCACTTGAAAAAAAACTTAAAAAGCAGCAGCAAAAACAGCCAGCAAAAAAAGAAACAGCACCAGCAACTTATACATTACATATTGAAACGGGTATGGGGACAACTGAAATAACGAATACGTTACAAAAGGATGGCATCATTTCCGATGCGCGTGAATTTGAACAATATATTATCGATCAAGGTCAGGCTACTCGATTGCAAAACGGCTCGTTTACACTTCAAAAAGATATGAGCTACGCCGCTATTTTAAAGGCATTGACGAACTAAATAAAAAGAGGCTGAAAACATGTCATTTTCCTTTTTTAGCGTTCGCAACGAAAAGCCGGAACCGCGCTACAGCGCGATTCCGGCTTTTCTTATACTCATATGAACGTTTTTATACGTATGTCCCAGCCTCTTTTTTAATCAAAAGCATAATGCTTTCCTTTTACTAAATAAAACAGTGATTCTGCCAAATTCGTCGCATGATCTGCTGCGCGTTCGATGTATTTACATACAAATGACAACTGCTGTAGCTGACTCTCTGCGCCAGTTTGTGTATGGGTTGCTTCTAATAATTCAGTTAGTGCCTCGCCATATAGCGCATCAATTTGATCATCCATTTCAGCGAGCACCTTTGCCTCGAGTAAATTTTCCGTAATAAACAATTGCAGCATATCACGTAGCATTTTTACTGCCAGGCCCCGCATACGATCAATTTTTTCAATTGGTAGCATTAATTCTGTCTCACCAAGACGAATCGTTTCTTTTGCGATATTTACGGCATAGTCTCCGATACGTTCCATTTCGCTCGCCGCCTTTACAATGACCATCACCCGACGTAAATCCGTTGCCACTGGCTGCTGCTTTGCAATTAGTAATAGTACATCGTCTTGGATATGCTGCTCTAGGCGGTTAATAAAACGATCTTGATCAATAAGTACCCATGCTTTTTCAACATCTTTTTGTAATAATCCATCTACTGAGCGATCAAAAGCATGAATCGCTAATTCACATAAATCGACAAGACGCTGCTGCACACGCGTAAGCTCTTGCTCATATTTTTCACGAACAACCATCATCATAGCCCCCTAGCCTAGCCGAATCGTCCAGAAACATAATCTTCTGTGCGTTTATCTGTTGGATTTGAGAAAATTTTATCTGTCGTATCAAATTCAATGACCTCACCATTTAAGAAAAAGGCTGTTTTATCTGAAATTCGCGCCGCTTGTTGCATATTATGCGTCACAATAATAATCGAGTAATTTTCTTTTAGCTCTTGTACAAGTTCTTCTACCTTTAATGTCGAAATTGGATCAAGTGCCGAAGTTGGCTCATCCATTAAAATAACATCTGGTTCAATCGCCAGACAGCGTGCAATACAAACACGTTGTTGCTGCCCACCTGATAAACCATATGCATTGTCATGTAAACGGTCCTTTACCTCATCCCAAATGGCCGCACCGCGTAGTGACTGCTCAACAATTTGATCTAATACTTTTTTATTTTTGATGCCATGAATACGCGGTCCGTACGCAATATTATCGTAAATTGATTTTGGAAAGGGATTCGGCTTTTGGAACACCATTCCCACCTTTGTACGTAGCTCCTCTACCGAATAGCCTTTATCTAAAATATTGTGCTGACGATAATTAATTTCTCCCGTTGTACGCACACCTGGTACGAGCTCTACCATACGATTTAATGTTTTTAAATACGTCGATTTCCCACAGCCAGACGGTCCAATAATGGCCGTCACATTATTTTCTTGAATATTTAAATTAATATCTTTTAACGCATGATTATTGCCATACCATAAATTTAATTGATTCGTTTCATAGACATTTTCACGCTGTTTATTTTTTAAAACCTGCATCTCTTTTTTGGCTTGTTGTTGTTCCTGTACGATAGCTTGCACCATGACAAGTCCTCCCTTAATAACGATTTTGGAATTTATTTCGAATAAATACGGCAATACTGTTCATAAAAATTAACAGCACCATTAACACTAAAATACCAGCCGCTGCAACATATTGGAATTCTTCTTGTGGACGCTTTGCCCAGTCAAAGATCAACATCGGTAACGCCGTAAATTCACTTAATACGCCTGCTGGTAAAAACTGCACGATAACGGGAATACCAATAACAACAAGTGGTGCTGTTTCACCGATTGCTCGTGATAATGCTAAAATACTTCCTGTTAGTACCCCTGGAATTGCTGCTGGTAGCACGACTTTACGAATCGTTTGCCACTTTGTTGCGCCCATACCATAAGATGCCTCACGAAGACTTCCTGGTACCGAGCGAATCGCTTCCTGTGCTGCCACAATAATGACGGGTAAAATTAATAAACTCATCGTTAAACCTGCTGCTAAAATACTTTTGCCCATGCCAAGCATTCGTACAAAAATCGTTAAGCCTAATAAACCGAATACAATCGATGGCACACCTGCCAGATTTGAAATATTCATTTGAATAAATGTCGTCAGCTTACTTTTTTTCGCATACTCTTCTAAATAAATCGCGGCACCTACACCAAGTAGAAGCGATACCGGTGCAACAACTGCTAGCATTGCAAGAGAGCCTACTAACCCGGCAAATACCCCTGCTTTCTCAGGAAAGCGTGATGAGAAATTTTGAAGAAAATCAAAGGATACATAACCAGCACCTTGTGTAATCATTCGATAAAGTAAAATGACTAAGGCAAGTAAGGCAAGTAAGGTTGCGCCAAGAAATATATTTTTAAAAACCGTATTTTTCACACGGCGCTTCGTCATCTGGCGCTCGACAACCTCATGATTAATATAAGCCATTTAGTATTCCTCCCTAAACTTCTTCGAAATCCATCCCGCAATTAAATTCATCATCAACGTAAAGATAAATAATGTGAAGCCTACTGCATAAATTGAGTAATAAATTGTCGTACCATATCCTGCATCACCCGTTGAAACTTGGACGATATACGCTGTCATTGTTTGAATAGAACCTTCTACATCAAAGTTAAATAATGGTGTTGAGCCACCTGCAAGTGACACGATCATCGTTTCACCAATGGCACGTGACATCGCGAGAACAATCGATGCAAGGACACCTGATAATGCGGCTGGTAGCACAACTTTTAAGGCCACTTCAAATTTTGTTGAGCCTAGGCCAAATGCCCCTTCACGCATCGCATTTGGAACGCTTGATAGCGCATCCTCTGAAAGTGAAGCAATTGTTGGTAAAATCATAATACCGATAATAATCCCCGGACTTAGTGCGTTAAAAATCTCTAGACTCGGAAATACCTTTTGAAGCATCGGTGTCACAAACGTTAAAGCAAAGAAGCCATAAACAATTGTTGGTACACCAGCTAATACTTCTAAAATCGGCTTAATCAGGCGACGAACTTTATCAGATGCAAATTCACTTAAATAAATCGCTACAGCAAGGCCAAGTGGAACTGCAACGATAATTGCAATACCCGTTACTTTCAGTGTTCCGATAACGAGTGGTAGCACCCCGTAGGAAGGATCCCCTGCAAAAGGTAGCCATTCCGTACCCGTAATGTACTCCCAGAAGCTAACACGCCTGAAAAATTCCACTGTTTCAAAAATCAATGTAAACACAATACCAATCGTTGTGAGGACAGAAACGGCTGCTGTAATAAACAGCAATATTGGTACTATTTTTTCTGCTTTGCGGCCAAGCCCCTTTTTTTTCTTGTCCGCAATCATTTGCTGCACATCGAGCGACTTTTCTCGTTTTTGTGAGACCAACTTCAAAGACTCCCTTCTATTTAAAAAGACGGCATGCTTTGCAGACCGTCTTTTTACCTGCTATATCGCTTACTTTTTAAATTCTTCTAATTTTTTCTTATCTTCTTCATATACGTTATCTGGTGATTTCACATAACCTACGCTCTCAGCCATCGCACCTGCATTTTCAAGCGCATATTCCATGAAATTATACATTGCTGGCTCCTCTAATGCTTTATTGTTTGCATAGACGAATAATGGACGAGAAAGCGGTGTATAATCGCCTGATTGGATCGTATCATGTGTAGGTTCTACGCCATCAATTTTCACAACTTTTAGTTTATCTTTATTCGCTTCGTAATAAGCAAATCCGAAGTAACCAATCGCATTTTTATCTGACTCAACACCTGTTACAAGAACATTATCATCCTCAGATAGCGTTGCTGATTTATCAAGTTGCTGTTCTTCAAGTACATCGTTTACAAAGTAATCGTATGTGCCGGAGTCAGTTCCTGGCGAGTAGAATTTAATTTCTTCATCTGGCCAGTCTTTGTTGATATCCGACCATTTTTTCTTTTTGCCGTTATCTACCCAGATCTCTTCTAGCTCTTTAACGGTCACATCCTCAATCCAATCATTATCTTTGTTAACAACGATTGAAATTCCGTCATAGGCAATCTCAAACTCTGTATAATCAATGCCTTTTTCTTTTAGTTTGGCCGCTTCCTCTTCTTTTACTGGTCGAGAAGCATTTGAGAAGTCTGTTTCGCCATTAATGAATTTTTCGAAGCCGCCACCTGTACCAGATACACCAACAGAAACTTGAACTTTTGGTTGAGTAGCTGCGTATTCCTCAACAATCGCTTCCATAATTGGTGATACAGTAGAGGAGCCATCGCCTGCAACTTTACCTTGCAATTGTTCTTCAGATTGTGCGCTTGTTGATGTTTCTGATGACGAATTACTCGCCTTTTGATCAGCGCCACACGCTCCTAGTAATAAAGCTGATGTTGCCATTGATGTCACCATTAGGTACTTCCATTTTTTCATTGTTACTTCCCCCTACACATGTCGTTTGTTATTCTTTACACGTTTAACTATAAAGAATGATTGTAAGGCTCGTATTTGAGTTATGTAAGGAAATATGAAAGCATTGTAAATTCCATGTAAATAAAAAAAGAGAACCGCTATAAAGCGATTCTCTTCCTATTATAAGCTTAACGAGTAATTTTATCTCCGACCGTTTGCTTTTGATCTTTTGTTTCTTGTTTTCTCAATTTAAAGAATGCATCTACTGCTTCACGTGCCATGAGGTTATTAGGCGTTGAATGCTCTGCAGTCGTAGACATCCATGGCATAATAACCGCATAAGCTACTTCTGGATTATCTTTTGGCGCGAAACCAATGTGAGATACCGTAATTGAATACGTACCATATTTCTCCTTTTTTGGACCGTAGTAAATTACTTCGGCTGTTCCGGTTTTACCGGCTGCTTTATATTTTGCATCCGAGAAGAATTTAGAAGCTGTACCGCTAGGCGTATTATAAACCATGCTCATACCTTCATGAACCTGATTGTATTCTGCCTGTGTATTATTCGTATGATTTAAAATAGTTGGTTCGATTTCTTTATCTAGTCTACCAAGTGTTTTACCATTTTCAGACGGCTCATGAATTTCTTTTAAAATATGCGGTGCAATACGATCCCCGCCATTTGCTACAGTTGACACATATTGTGCTAGTTGGAGCGGTGTATACGTATCATACTGCCCAATTGCTAAATCGAGGTATTTCCCTGGTAATGTTTCATTCCCTTTAACCCCAGTAAATTCGCCTGGTAAATCAATACCCGTTTCCACACCTAAACCAAAACGAGCATACCCATTACGCATTTTTTGGAAGTCAGCTGCTGTGATGCCATTAATACTTTGTTGGCCATAATCAATACCTGCTACTTTTAACGCTGTTTTAAACATATACACATTCGATGATTTTTGAAGCGCAACCTTATCACTGATAACACTTGATTGTGCACCTGATCGGTTATAAAGAGAAGATTTCGTCATGCCACCAAGCTTCATCGGTGCATCCAAAATACCTGTACCTGGTGTAATTGCACCATATGAATACCCTGTTAATAGCGTACCCGCTTTCACGACTGACCCTACTTCATACGATGATGTAAAGGCACCAATCGAATAATCCGTTACTTTCATTTTGCCAGATTCATCGGTTTCAAGCTTTTTGCCACTCATTGATAAGACTTCACCCGTATGTGGGTCCATCATTACAAGGAATGCACGGTCTAATAAACCGGCTGTGCCATTTGCTTTTGTTTTTAATAAGTATTTTTCAACAATACTATCCGTTTTTTCTTGTAATTTACTATCAATTGAAATGACTAAGTCTTTGCCAGCCTGCCCTTCTTTAATCGTTTTCGTATCAACGACTTGGCCGCTTGAATTTGTTTCACTTTTCACAACGGCTTTTTGACCTTGTAGTAATTCTTCATATTGTTGCTCTAAATAACTTTTACCAACACGGTCATTACGTGAGTAATCTCGTGCTAAATAATATTGCAACTTATCTGCCGGAATCCCTTCTTCAGGCGTTGTTGTTTTCCCTAAGATGGTTAAATCCGATTTTTTCTTACGTGCCCAATCTGTTGTTGTGTTAACGCCTGGTAAGTTATTTAATCTTTCAGATACAACCGCAAATTCTTTATCACTTACACCATCACTTTTAATAATCTGTGGCGATAAGTTATACCCTGCAACCATTTTGCTATAAATTGCTAATGTTTTTAAATCTGATTTGGTTAATGTTTTTAATTCTTTTTTCGTAATGCGATCTCGTGTAAGTTCATCGATTTTCGCTTGAATTTCAGATGTTTCGCCACCTTTTTTACTAATGGCTGCCTGCTCTTCTTTGCTAACTTTCTCCGCAGCAGCATCTGCATTTAAACGAATCCAATAATCTTTTTTGTCCCGCTCAGTCAACTTCGACGTATCCATTTTTATTAACTTTGATAATGCCATCGCTGTTTCTAACATCTCTGTTTGTTTCGTTGTAGGATATTTGGTGTACGTAATGGCATTTTTCGCTTCATTATCAACGAGCACTTTCCCATTACGATCATAAATACGGCCACGCGGAACACTTGTATTGACCGTTACTTCCTCAGTTTTTTGTAATTCCTTTACATAATCTTCACCTTTGACAATTTGCATGTAACCTAGGCGTAAAATTAAGACCGAAAATAGTACGAAAATCGAGAAGAAAAGAACATTCATTCGAAATGAAAGACTAGCGCGTTGGTTCGCTTTTGGATTCGCTGCGCGCTGCTTTTGTGCTTTTTGTTTTCGTCGCATCAAATTCCCCCCTTCTGCTCAATTCACAATTAGTAGTATATCATTTTTCACCTTAAAAAACATAAAGTCTTAGCGGGTTCACGCAATTTTTCGTCCATAAAAAAAGCACGCACCTTCATGACGTGAAGGGTACGTGCTTTGTTCCATTTAAAATGGATTATTTTGCAGCAGCGTAAAGTTCTGCTACTTTATCCCAGTTTACAACGTTCCAGAATGCAGCGATGTAGTCTGGACGTACGTTTTGATAGTTTAAGTAGTAAGCGTGTTCCCAAACATCAAGACCTAATACTGGTGTTTTACCTTCCATGATTGGAGAATCTTGGTTTGGAGTAGAAGAAATTTCTAATTCGCCGTTTGCTACTGATAACCAAGCCCAGCCTGAACCGAAGCGAGTTTTTGCAGCGTTAGCAAATTGTTCTTTGAATGCGTCGAATGAACCAAATTTAGCATCGATTGCAGCTGCTAATTCACCTTCTGGAGCGCCTTTACCGTTTGGAGTAAGTAAAGTCCAGAATAATGAGTGGTTTGCGTGACCGCCACCATTGTTGCGTACAGCTGTACGTACTTCTTCTGGTACAGCATCTAAGTTAGCAATGATTTCTTCAACAGATTTACCGTCGAATTCTGATTTGCCTTCTAAAGCGCCGTTTAAGCCTTGTACATATGTGTTGTGGTGCTTGTCATGGTGGATTTCCATAGTACGAGCATCAATGTGTGGTTCTAGTGCGTCAAACGCGTAAGGTAATTGTGGTAATTCAAAAGCCATAATTCAAATTCCTCCTTGAGATAAGTAAATATTAGTTTTTACACTCTTAGATTATCAAAAACTTCCCGGTTGTTCAAATAAAATTCACTGAAACTGCATATTTCAGCCTTTTGACTGAAATCCTAGTAAACTTCAAGGATTAGACAGCAATGACAAAAATGACAATCATGATAACTTGAATAATCCCTTTTGTAACAACGGATGTCAAGAATCCGATGAGTGAACCGAACCCAATTTTGCAGCTTGTTAAAAAATCTTTTCGACTAACAATCCATTCTGCGACTACAGCCCCAATAAATGGGCCTAATAGTATACCTGCGAACGGAATAACAAAAGGTCCGATTAATAAACCAATTGTACTTCCCCATACCCCTGCATTTGTGCCACCAAACTTTTTTACACCAATCCAGTTTGAAATGGCATCTGCCCCGAAAATTAATACTGTTAATAAAATTTCAATAAGCCAGAACCACCAAGGTAAATCACCGAAGTTGAAGAAGAGGCCATATACAATAAACCCTGCAAAGATACACACAACCGCTGGAATAATCGGATAAACTAACCCGGCAAATGCCGCAATAAATAATAGGATAATAATTGTCCACGCTAAAATTGTCATCAAACTCCCCCTTTCTTATTTTCTTATAGATGCTTCTGCAATATTGACACAATGGTCACCAATTCTTTCTAAATTGCTCATCATCTCACTAAATATAATACCCGCATGTGCCGAACATTCACCATGATTTAGCCGATGAATATGTTTTTTACGACTGGCCCGTTCCATTTCATCAACTTGTTCCTCTAGCAGCATAATCTCCGCACGTAGCGAACGGTCGGCCGTATCAAATAATAAAATTGCCTTCGCTATCATTTGTTCGGTCATTTCAAACATGCGATTGAGCTCTGTCATCGCAACATCACTAAAGGAACTGCGCTGATGCATTAAATCATCATAAAGCTCTACAATATTTTCTACATGATCGCCGATACGCTCCAAATCACGAATCGTTTCTAATAAGGTATGATGCCGTTCGGATTCAACTTTTGATAATTGGTGCGCTGAAATTTTGACTAAATAATTCGTAATCGTCTGCTCGCTGCTATTTAAAAACCCCTCAAGCTTTAACGATTTCGTTCGCAAGCTACTATCACCTGTATTCACATACTCTCGCATTGCTTGATAGCCCTGCTGGCAAATTGTTGCCATATGAATCGTTTCTTCTTTCGCTTGGCCAACTGCTAGCACCGGTGAAATCTCTACTAAATTACGCTCTAAATGGGTCGGCACGTAATCCGTATCAGATATATTCCCTTTAATACATTTTTTAATTATCCACATAATAGCTCCAATAAAAGGTAAGAGTACAATCGTCGTGACACTATTAAAAGTACCATGCGCAAAAGCGATACTCATACGTAAGCTTAAATCCGTTGTATGCTGTAGCCACGTAATATAACTAATAAATGGGGTCATAACGATGAAAAATAATATTGTTCCAAAAATATTAATGACTACATGTGATAATGCCGCGCGTTTTGCTGACGTTGCCATCCCAATCGAAGCAACGCACACCGTTAATGTCGTACCGATATTTTCGCCATATAAAATGGGCATCGCCGCTTCAAGCGAAACGCCCCCTTGCGCATATAAGCTTTGTAAAATGCCCACTGTCGCACTACTAGATTGCACAATAGCCGTTGTAATGATACCGAGTAGCATTCCTGTAACTGGCATTTCACTTAATTGTCCACTCCATTCTAAAAAGCGTGTGGATTGAATAACTGGTTTAATCGCTGAGTTCATCCAAGCTAAGCCGATAAACATCCCACCAAACCCGAATAAAAACTGTCCCATATTTTGAAACGTGTGACGCTTTGAAAAGTACACACTGAATGCGCCTAACGCTAGTATTGGAAAGGCAAAGTAGCCGATATTAAAGCCGAGTAAAAAAGCGGTCAATGTCGTACCAATATTGGCGCCTAAAATAATCCCGATTGATTGACGCAATGTCATAAAGCCGGCACTGACTAAGCCAATCGTAATAATGATGGCTGCTGTACTTGATTGTAAAATAATTGCTAAACCAATGCCGATGAGCACACCCATCATTGGATTTGCGGTATAGCGATGCAATAATAAGCGCAGCTGCTCGCCCGCCCAGTTTTGTAAACCATGTCCCATATACTTTAACGAAAATAAGAAAAACCCTAAGCCACCTATAAATTGAAACGCGGTTTGCCAATCCATTTTTGTCGTTCCTCCTAAGTCTTGATGTCACACTAAATTATGTACTACATGTAAATCATTTGTAAATCATTCCTTTTTTACTGTAAAGCACTGCAACTTTCCAATCAAATCCTTCGTTTACTGTAAGAAAAAGGCTTATACTTATGAAAGAACAAGTATTACAACATTAAAACACCACAAAAATGCTGTCTCAGACAATTTTTGTATACGAAATGTTTCTTTGTTGTCAATTCATAAAAAACACTGCTAAAATAGTGAATAGTGAAGGCAAAAAGCCTATGAAGGAGAGAGTTTTCATGAATGAAATCACACACCGTTCTAAAACACGCCCTGTACGTGTTGGGGATTTAACTATCGGTGGTAGCAATGAAGTCATCATTCAAAGTATGACAACAACAAAAACACACGATGTAGAGGCAACTGTAGCAGAGATTCTTCGTCTTGAAGAAGCAGGCTGTCAAATCGTTCGTGTCGCTTGCCCAGATGAACGCGCAGCAGATGCATTAGCAGACATCAAAAAACGTATCCACATCCCATTAGTTGCAGATATCCACTTTGACTATAAACTTGCCTTAAAAGCAATTGAAGCAGGCGTAGATAAAATTCGGATTAATCCGGGGAACATCGGTCGCAAAGAAAAAGTAGAAGCTGTCGTTAATGCAGCAAAAGCAAAAGGTGTACCAATTCGTATTGGTGTAAATGCCGGATCACTCGAACGTAAAATCGTTGAAAAATATGGTTACCCTACTGCAGATGGTATGGTTGAGTCTGCACTTCACCACATTAAAATCCTAGAAGATTTAGACTTCCACGATATTATCGTATCGATGAAAGCTTCTGATGTAAATCTAGCAATCGAAGCGTATGAAAAAGCCGCAAAAGCTTTTGATTACCCACTACACTTAGGGATTACAGAATCAGGCACATTATTCTCTGGTACAATTAAATCTGCTGCCGGTCTAGGTGCGATTCTTTCAAAAGGTATCGGGAATACATTACGTATCTCCTTATCTGCTGACCCTGTAGAAGAAATTAAAGTAGCACGTGAATTATTAAAAACATTTGGTTTAGCTTCTAATATTCCAACATTAATTTCTTGCCCTACTTGTGGACGTATTGAAATTGATCTAATCTCAATTGCTAACGAAGTAGAAGAGTATTTACAAACAATTAAAGCACCAATTAAAGTGTCTGTACTTGGCTGTGCCGTAAACGGTCCTGGTGAAGCACGTGAAGCCGATATTGGTATCGCTGGTGCGCGGGGTGAAGGTTTATTATTCCGTCACGGTAAAACTGTTCGTAAAGTTCCTGAAGAAACAATGGTTGAGGAATTGAAAAAAGAAATTGATATTCTTGCAGAAGAATATTATGCGAAACAAGCGGCTGCAAAAGAAGAAGCAACGAAGTAGTCATTCACTTAGGAGGGCATTCGATGAGTAAAAAATACAGCTTTGGTATTGATATCGACGGTACCGTGACAACGCAAGAATTTATGGTGCCCTATATTAACAAACACTTCAATACGAATGTAACTCTCGATGATTTTACAGAATACAATTTATTAAATGTTTTACCGATTGATGCGGTTGAATTTCAAAATTGGTTTTTAGCAACTGAAATTGAAATGTACACAAATCCACCTGTACAAAAATTTGCACATGAGACATTACAAAAATGGTATCCAAATGCTGCATTAAACTATATTACAGCCCGCCAAGACAACTCATTTGATGTCACAAATCATTGGTTCAAAAATCAACAGATACCGATGGATTCATTGAGTATTGTTGGCAATGCTAGTAAAGTAGCTGCTGCAAAAAAACATCAAGTTGAATTATTCTTTGAAGATAAATATGAAAATGCCATTCAATTGCATGAAGAATTAAATATTCCGATTATTTTATTCGATGCACCTTATAATCGTCTTACACTACCTAACGACGTGATTCGTGTCCAAAGTTGGCAAGAGGCTGAACGCTGGGTCGCAAAAGAATTTGGTATTTAATAAAAAAGAGGAAGTGCCTAATCGCACTTCCTCTTTTTTTATTAAGATACTTTTAATTTATATTTCTTTCCTGCATTTGAATAGTACACATAATTTTTATTAATATACACATTCGTGCTAAATTTCTTTTTCAACGTTTTTAATGACTTACCATTTGTTTTGATACTCGCTAAATAGCCACTGTTTGAATAATTGCTGAAATATAGTTTACCGTTATAATACGCTAAATCTTGTACACGAATTGCCGCTAAACGCTTATGCTTTTTCGTTTTTTTATTATATGAATAAAGCTGTTGATTTTTCTTATCATTCGCATAATAAATCATTGTGCCATTTATCGCTACAGAAGAGGTATCCTTCAAGAAATCATATTTTGTATCCGTTGCTTTTGGATAAAGTGTCGGCGTTGTTGCGACATGATCCTTATTTAACGTTTTATCGCTCAATAAGAAGTATTTATGTGACACGCTATTGGCACGATTTGGTACTGGGTCATTCCACGTGACATCTAAGTTATACCACTTACCGTCCACTTTTACTTTATTCCACGCATGATCTTGCGGATTGCCATCTTTATCATAAGCTACCCCTACGACATAACGTACTTCCATCCCTAATTCTTTTAATAATGCATATGCCGCCGTTGCGTAGCCCTGACAGACAGCCACTTTATCTTGCAATAAACCGTACGCTGTATAACGATCATCTGTTGTGCCACCGTATGTCGTATTTAATACTAAATAGTCATTCACTGCTTTTACACGGTCAAATTGACTTTTGTTATTCTTTTTAATCGTATTCGCAATCGTTTTTAATGTCGCATCTGCTTGCTGTTTTTTCGCTTTTGTTGTGAAATAATCAATATTTAATTTAAAATCGGCTGATACCGGTTTCCCCCCCACAGACTTTAATGAAGAGCTCGTTGAAACGCTTTGTAAGATGCCTAAAATTTCATCATTCCCATTACCAACAGCCATTGAAATTGGGGTGATATTACGATAAATCGATTCCACATCTGCACCAGTGTACGTTATTTCTAATAAACTATCCGCATTTTCCATTGCCTGCTCAATTGCTTTTTCCAAATCTTGCTTATTATCAATATTAACATTGACGGCTGAAGCACTCGTAGCTAGTGAGCCACACGCCAACATGCATGTTGCTGTTAAACTAACGAGCCATTTCGATTTCGTCATACGTATCGTCTCCTTTAGCATTTAATGAAACTATTATCATATAAAATATACATTTTAAATGTCTTTTGAATCATTATATACATTTATTATGTATCAAAAGAGCAATTAATGTCAATTTAACGTATTAGAACTTTAACTTCATTTCTCTCTTTTTTTGAACATGTACTTTATCATGTTTTTTAAATTTATAGAATCTTTTTACCCATTAAAATGTTTCTCAATCTATTCTTTATAACGATTTTATTTTCTCTGTAACTATTTTAGAGAAAAGGCCTTTCCACATAAAAAAGAGACTGGGGCAAAACATGTCATGTACCTTTTTTAATGTTCGCAACAAAAAAACGGAACCGCGCTAAAGCGCGATTCCGTTTTTCGATATACTCCGATGAGTGGTTGTTTTTACACATAGTCCCAGCTTCTAATATACTTAACTCTTTATTTTTTACGCCTTTTGACAGGCTGGACACTTACCGTAAATTTCAAATTTATGACCTTCAATTTCATAACCTGGCAATTGCTCTTGTAAGAAATCCATTGGGCATAAATGAATTTCGCGAATGCTACCACATTCCATACAGATAAAATGATGGTGATGATGCTCCGTTTCACAATGCATACGGAAATGTTTCTCACCCGATAGCTCCGTTTCCTCTAAAATCCCTAAGGACACGAATGTCGATAAGTTTCGATAGATTGTATCATAGCTCATCCCAGGATAATCTTTCTTCATTACATCAAGCAAATCACGTGCTGTTAAATATTTTTCGCTATCTGCAAACATCTCCAAAATTTGTTCACGCTTATCTGTTTTTTTAAATCCTTGCTCTTTTAATACTTCCCATGCTTTTGATACATTCATACTCTACTACTCCTTTCAGACACTTCGTTTTGTTGCGATTTTCTTCACAAGCATTGCCATTAATAAAATAATAATCGATGTAATAACAATCGTTCCACCTGGTGCTAAATTTAAATAAAATGCTGTCACAAGACCGACTAATACCGCTGTTTCACCAAAGATAATGGCATAAATAATCGTTTGCTTAAAGCTTTTCGCTAAACGAATCGCTGCCGCAACAGGTAATGTAATCAGTGAGGATACGAGTAAAATGCCGACAATGCGCATACTTGCTGCAATGACAAGGGCTGTAATGACCATAAATAACATATGAATGGCTTTTGTGCGTAAGCCGCTTGCCCGTGCATACTCCGCATCAAATGATGACACAAACAATTCTTTATAAAATAGTGAAATAAAGGCAATTACAACAATTGCAATAACGATGACTATCCATAAATCTTGACGACTTACAGCAGATACGGAGCCAAATAAATAACTAAACAAATCGGTACTAAAGCCTTGTGCTAACGAAATAAAAATCGCACTCAGGCCAAGTCCTGCAGACATAATAATTGGAATCGCTAATTCTTCAAAATGCTTATAAACGCCACGTAGTTTTTCAATTAATAGAGACCCTCCTACAGCAGAGGCAATCCCTAAGTAAAGTGGATTTAATGTTGCGAACCCAACAAGGGTTTGTGATAAATATAAACTTCCTGCGATACCCGCTAGTGTAACATGGCTTAGCGCATCGGCAATTAAGGATAAGCGTCGTACAACAATAAAGACGCCTAATAGCGGTGCTAAGACACCAATCACCATACCAGATAAAAAGGCATTTTGTAAAAAATCATATTGAAATATTGAGGAAATCATACACGTTCCTCCTGTTCAATTGAATAACTGTACCATGCACTGATTTGTTCTTTCGTCAGCGCCTCATAGCCTTCTTTTGAGCCATAGTAATGGATTTTACCATTAAGACAAGCCACATCCGTTACCGCGCTCTCTACAACGCCCATATCATGTGTGACGAGCACAAGCGTCATACCCTCTTTATTTAATTTCTCCATTAACTGATAAAAGATAGCGACATTTTCTTGGTCGACACCTACTGTTGGCTCATCTAAAATAAGCATTTTAGGCTTCGCGATAAGTGCTCTTGCAATAAAGACACGTTGCTGTTGCCCACCTGATAGCTCCCCGATATTACGATTTAAATACGGTAGCATATCTACTGCTTGTAAGGCCTCTCTTATCAAATCTTGTTGATTCGTTGCTTTACGTTTAAATAAGCCCAATTTTTTCGTTAAGCCACTTGCGACTACTTCTTTCACGGTCGCAGGGAATCCCCCATTAAAGGCATTCGCTTTTTGAGACACGTAACCGATCCACTCACGCTTTTTAAATTTCGATGCTTCTTCACCAAATAGATGAATCGCACCTGTTGTTGGCTTTAATAAACCTAAAATAATTTTTAAAAGAGTTGATTTCCCCGAGCCATTGGGGCCTAATAATGCGACGAAATCTCCCTCATTAATTGTTAAAGATAAGTGACTAAGCACTTTTGTATAGTCATATTGAAATGATATATTTTGCAACTCGATCAGGGGCTGCTTTATCATACACTTCTCTTCTTTCTAATTCAGAATCGTTACGATTTACAAATATTTAGTATAGCGAAAAAAGATTCTATTGTAAAGTAAAAATTCTTGTCTTTCATTGTTCATTAAAAAAAGCCAGCCATCGCCAGCTTTCTTCGTTTATTATCCGCGTAATGCATCGATTTGTTCTGGCTTAAAGTTGCCTGTGCGTAACATCTCGATTTCATATAAATACGGTGCTTTTGTATTCTTTTTATCCGGTCCTACCCATGGTGTTTCTAAAATTTTCGGTACCGCTTCGAATGCCTCATGATGTACAATACGATGCAGCGCTTCAAAACCAATATGACCAAAGCCAATATTTTCGTGACGGTCCTTATGTGCACCACGTTCGTTTTTACTATCATTAATATGCAGTACTTTAATATTTTTCAAGCCAATATAATGCTCGAACTCAGCTAGTACGCCATCTAGGTCTGCCACAATGTCATAACCCGCATCATGTGTATGACATGTATCAAAACAAACCGATAAACGATGATTATTATGCACACCATCAAAAATTTGTGCTAACTCTTCAAATGTACGACCACATTCTGAACCCTTTCCAGCCATTGTTTCGAGCGCAATTTGCACTGGCGAATCAACCGTTAACACTTCATTTAAGCCCTCGATAATACGTTTAATACCAACCTCAGCACCCGCTCCAACATGCGCTCCTGGATGTAGGACGATTTGTTTTGCACCTAATGCTTCTGTACGTTCAATTTCTTTTTGTAAAAATTCCACACCTAGCTCAAATACAGCCGGCTTCGTCGTATTACCTAAGTTAATAATATACGGTGCATGCACGACCATTTCCATAATGCCATGCTCTTCCATATGAAGTTGCCCTGGGATAATATTCAATTCTGAAATATCTTTACGACGTGTGTTTTGTGGTGCGCCTGTATAAATCATCATTGCTGATGCTTGATATGATGCCGCCTCTTCACTTGAGCCTAGCAACATTTTTTTGCCACTCATTGAAACATGTGAACCAATTAACATGAAAAAATCCTCCAATTCAACAAAAGAAACGCGCTTATGCATGAGCGCGTTTCCTTTCTTTTCGATAATAAAATTATAGCAATTTCCATCGGAACTTCCTATGAATATGCTTATTTCATACGTTGACGACTACGTTTACGACGTTCTTTTTTCTTGATTTTATCCATTTCCCAACGCATATTACGTTTATACCCTGGTTTAACTTTTTTCGGTTTACGAACTTTTGATTTTGCGATACGGTCGATTTCGTCTTCTTTACGTTCACGTTTTTCACGTGCATGACGTTCTTTCATATCGATAATTTCACCATTTTTAATATCTTTTGGTTTAAATTCAATACCGAATTTTTCTACTTCTACAATACGATGCTCTTCAGAAGGTTCAAAGATTGTAATCGCTAAACCTTTGTTACCCGCACGCGCTGTACGCCCTACACGGTGAACGAAGAATTCTAAGTCCTGTGGCAGTTCGTAGTTGATTACGTGAGATACACCTGGAATGTCAATACCACGAGCAGCAAGATCTGTTGCTACGATATATTGGAATTCTAAATCACGAACTTGTTTCATCATTTTCTTACGTTCACGAGGTGTTAAATCACCGTGAATACGTCCTGGCTTAATACCATTATGAGAAAGGAAGTTTGCTACGTAATCAGCTTGTTTACGTGTATTAACGAAAATAATCGCTAAATATGGGTTGATTGCTTTTGTGATTTCCAGTAATTTATCATTTTTTGATTTTGAACGAGTTGGAATCAAATAAAATTCTAAGTTTTCAGCAACTGGGCGTTTGTCATTCATTTCAACATGTACTGGTGAAGTCATGTATTTACGTAAGAATGGTTGTAAGCTTTCTGGTACTGTTGCAGAGAATACATACATTTCTAATGTATCTGGCATTTGGCTAGCGAATGTATCGATATCTTCAATGAAACCCATATCGAATGCTAAATCCGCTTCATCGACTACAAGCATATTAGCTGTATGAACAAGCAACGCTTGTACGTTCACTAAATCGCGAATACGTCCTGGAGTCCCTACGACGATTTGAGGTTGCGTTTTTAGTTTATCGATTGAGCGTTGTTTATCTGTACCACCGATGAATAATTTCGTCTGGATATCTGTGCCTTCGACAAGTTTAGCTAACTCAATGTGAATTTGCGTAGCAAGCTCACGAGTTGGTGCAGTAATAACTGCTTGGACTTCTTGTTTGTCCTCTACAATACGTTGTACGATAGGAATTAAGAAACTATGTGTTTTCCCTGTACCTGTATGCGCTTGACCAATTGCGCTTTTTCCTTTTAAGATAAGCGGAATGATCTCCTTTTGAATAGGTGTTGGTTCTGTAAAACCTAATTTCGCGATTGCGTCACGCAAAAATGGTTTAAATTGATAATCTGTGTACTTTGACATTTTGTCACTCCTTACTTCATTCCCTCATTGTAACATGCTTTCGTTCGAGAATCCATTTGACTATAATAGCTTTTTGTATGTTTTTCGTCAATAAAATCTTCAAATTGTCAAAACTTTGTATAACGTAAAAACGTCCGTTATAATAGAACCGATGAATGTTTCTTTATTTTTAGATGAAGAAACCACTCGAAAGGAGTTAAATAATTTATGAAAGTCACAAAAATTACCCCACGAGGATATTGCTACGGTGTTGTCGATGCGATGGTCATTGCGCGAAATGCCGCATTAGATAAATCATTACCACGCCCTATTTTTATTTTAGGTATGATTGTACACAACAAACATGTAACAGATGCCTTTGAACAAGATGGCATTATCACATTAGATGGTCCAAATCGTTTAGATATTTTAAATCAAGTCGAGAGTGGTACTGTTATTTTTACAGCACATGGTGTATCACCTGAAGTACGTGAATTAGCACGTAAAAAAGGGTTAGTTTCTATTGACGCAACTTGTCCTGATGTAACGGTTACACATACGTTAATTGAAGAAAAAACAGCAGAGGGATACGATATTATTTATATCGGTAAAAAAGGCCATCCAGAGCCTGAGGGTGCTGTCGGCGTTGCGCCAGACCGCGTCCACCTCGTGCAAACAGTAGCAGATATTGAGGCACTTGAAATCGAGAATGATAAATTACTCGTAACAAACCAAACAACGATGAGTCAGTGGGATGTTATGAGTTTAATGCAAACATTAACATTAAAATTCCCAACAATTGAAGTACATGAAGAAATTTGTTTTGCTACACAAGTTCGTCAAGAGGCGGTTGCTNAAGTTTCGGAAGAAATCGCTGGTACACCATCTCACCGCATTGCTGATTTATCTGAACTAAAATTAGAATGGCTAGAAGGTGTTGAAAATGTAGCCGTAACAGCAGGTGCTTCTACACCAACACCAATCGTTAAAGAAGTGATTAAATTCTTAGATCAATATGACCCAGAAAACCCAGAAACACACGCCATCGAACGTCATATTACACTGGATAAAATTTTACCAAAAATTAAAGAACCAAAACCTGTTAAACGCATTGAGCCATATTAATGCGATAAACAAAAAAGAGCCTAGGAAAAAACATGTCATTTTCCTTTTTTAGCGTTCGCAACGAAAAACCGGAACCGCGCTACAGCGCGATTCCGGTTTTTCTTATGTTCATAGGAGCGGTTGTTTTCACACGTATGTCAAAGCCTCTTTTTTATTAAATAAACTGAAATGGCTCTGTTGATAATTCAGATGACAGAAATGACACTTGTAGCTGTTTCTCAGCACATAATGCCGCCATTTTACTTGCTACACCTTGCTTCATAATGCTCTCTACGTGATGTCCTGGATCCACAACATGTAAGCCCATTGCTTCTGCATCCTGTGCAACGTGGAAATATAAATCCCCCGTTACATAAACGTCCGCACCTGCTCTTTTGACTGCTTGAATATATTTATTACCGTCACCACCAAGTACCGCCACTTTTGTGACCATATCCTGTAAATCGCCAACCACACGTACAGTTGGTACATGCAAGGATGTTTTTACATGCTCCGCAAAGGCTTGTAATGTCATTGAATTTTTTAATGTCCCAATGCGACCTAAGCCCATTGTTTTCGCCGCTGTTTCAAGTTTAAAAAAATCAAAAGCGACTTCTTCATATGGGTGTGTATTGTACATTGCACGTAATACTTTATTTTTTAAAGAATCCGGTACGACAACTTCTACTTTTACTTCAGGCTCTACATGAAGTTTACCAATACTACCCGCAAAAGGTTCTGCACCTTGTTGTGCCTTATAACGACCTTCACCAGTTGATGTAAAACTGCATGCTTCGTATAAGCCAATGCTCCCTGCACCCGCGCCTGCAAGTGCCTGTCTTAGCGCATCCGCGTGACTTTCTGGCACAAAAATAGCCAGCTTATATAACGTTTCCTCGTAACTAGGCACAAGTACTTCACGCTGTTGAATATCTAAAGCATCTGCTAATAAATCATTGACGCCACCATCAGCAACATCTAAATTCGTATGTGCTGCATAAACAGCAATATCGTGTTTAATAAGTTTTTCAAATAACTGACCTTGTGGTGTATCTGTACGCAGATTAGCGAGCTTACGGAAAATCGGTGGATGATGCGCAATAATTAATTCGCATCCCTTTTCAATTGCTTCATCTACAACTGCTAAATTCACATCAAGCGTCACGAGTACTTTTGTTACTGCTTTGTTTAACGTACCAACAGCCAACCCAATCGGATCACCGTCCATTGCGGCAATTTTTTTAGGAGACCAACTCTCAAAAATTTGAATAATTTGTTGACCATTCGTTTGTTTCACTATGCGAGCACTCCTTCTACCGTTTCAATTTTTGTTAGAAGCTCTTGCTTTTTATTCATAATGGCTGGCGTTTGTTCTGCCTTTTCCATATTTTTTAACACAGTATGCCATTGTGCAATTTCATGTGTCCATTTTTCAACAAATACATCATTGCGCTCGGCCATTAATTTCTCACCAAGTAATAATTCTAGCTCAGAGAGTGGTTTTTTCCCTTTTTCTAACACTAAAATTTCGTAAATTTTTCCATCTTCTTTAATAATCGCTTCATCTACAATCATAAAGTCATGAGCAACAGCCCATTCACGTATGGCAATCGCGTGAATATTTGGCTGTAAAATTAAGCGCGTAACGCCTTCTAGACCTTGTGGATAATGGTCTAAAATAGAAGCGATTAATGGCCCTCCCATACCAGCAATGGTAACTGCTGTTACACCGTCCTCTGGTTGAATAGCTTCAAGACCATTGGCTAAACGCACGGTAATTTGCTCGCTTAGTTGTTCTCGTTGTACTTCATGACAAGCAGATTCATACGGACCTTTCACTACTTCACCTGCAACGGCTTTTTTAACAATTCCTTGATTCACTAAAAAACAAGGTAGGTATGCATGGTCGGAACCAATATCTGCAACAACCGCATCTTGTGGAACAAAAGCTGCGACTGTTGCTAAACGTTTTGATAATTTCTGGGCATTCATAAAAACTGTGCCCTCCCTTCGATACCATTGTAACGAATTTCATGTTTTTTTCATAGAGAAAGTACTACAGTTCTTTGCACAAAAAAAGACGAAATCTTATCATCTCGATTCGATTTCGCCTTTCATAATTATGTAGCTAGCTTATAGGAAGAAGCCAAAGAGAATAATAACGGCTAATCCTAAATATCCTGAAATGATAAAATAAATTAATTTCATTTTTGTACCAACTAAAAGCCATGCGACACAATTAGCAATTAACACACTATACATCAACCATGTGTCACCCGGTGCAAACATACTCGTAACGCGTATACTGAGCGCAAAAAGTAATAATGCCGCAACTGCAAATGTTACCGTTTTCATTAGCTTTGTCGTCGTTTCTTTAAATGTCATGTAGAGTACAATCCCAATTGCTACCACACTAATGGCAATTGGAATGAGGATATACTGTGCGCTAAATATGTACAACATCATCATACTACCCACTGCTAATAGTGCAGCAATTCCATATACTAGCCAAGTTTTTGAACTAGGTTTTTTCTTAACAGGTTCATCAGTTGCTGTATCACCATCATCTCCTCCAGTATAAAGGGTCGTTAAAAAGTCACAGTAATGCTCTGGAAGTAATTTATTCGTTTTCCAAAACGCAATTTCATGTAGAATGATGTCTTTTTTCTCCTCTTGCACGGTAAGTCACCTCCTCGCTAATCAACCTTTTGCGTCACAATATAGCGTTAAAGGTATCAGGCTTCTTCTAATTCATCGGCATAAATTGTTTTATCTTTTACTATTTTCAGGAAAATTAGCGAAAAAGAATTTAAGACACAAAAAAAGAGGCTAAGTATTAACTTAACCTCTTATATTTTATTCCAAGAAATCTTTTAGACGTTTACTACGTGATGGGTGACGTAGTTTACGAAGCGCTTTTGCTTCAATTTGACGAATACGTTCACGTGTAACACCGAAGACTTTACCTACTTCTTCAAGTGTACGTGTGCGACCATCATCTAGACCAAAACGTAAACGAAGTACGTTTTCTTCACGGTCTGTTAATGTGTCTAAAACATCTTCAAGTTGTTCTTTTAATAATTCATATGCCGCATGATCTGCTGGAGATTGTGCTTCTGAATCTTCGATGAAATCACCTAAATGTGAATCATCTTCTTCACCAATTGGTGTTTCAAGAGAAACAGGCTCTTGTGCAATTTTTAAAATTTCACGAACTTTTTCTGGTGTTAAATCCATTTCTTCACCAATTTCTTCTGGTGTTGGTTCGCGGCCTAAATCTTGTAGTAATTGACGTTGTACACGGATTAATTTGTTGATTGTTTCAACCATGTGTACTGGAATACGGATTGTACGTGCTTGGTCCGCAATCGCACGTGTAATTGCTTGACGAATCCACCATGTTGCATAAGTTGAGAATTTGAATCCCTTACGGTAATCGAATTTTTCAACGGCTTTGATTAGACCCATGTTACCTTCTTGAATTAAATCAAGGAATAACATCCCACGACCAACATAACGTTTCGCAATACTTACCACTAAACGTAAGTTTGCTTCTGCTAAACGTTTACGTGCTTCGTCATCGCCTTGTTCAATACGTTCTGCAAGTGCGATTTCTTCTGCTGCTGAGAGTAAGTCTACGCGTCCGATTTCTTTTAAATACATACGAACAGGGTCATTGATTTTCACACCTGGTGGCACGCTTAAATCATTTAAGTCAAACGTTTCTTCTGCTTCTTTTAAAAGAGGTTCTAAATCAGAATCTTTATCACCATTTAATTCGATATTATTCGCTTCTAATTTGTCGATGAACTCTTCAACTTGATCAGCTTCTAACTCATAAGTTTGTAGCTTATCTGCGATTTCCGCGTAAGTTAGTTCACCTTTCTTTTTACCTGCTTCTAGCAAGCTTTTTTTCATTTCTTCTAAAGTATGTTCTTGTTCTGCTTTTTTATTCGCTGCTGTACGTTTAGACTTTTCTGCCATTAGGTGTATTCCTCCTTATAACATCTTTAGCTACATGCTTGCTAAAGATTTCGTTAACTCTATTACTTCTTTTGAAAGTGTCAGAGCACGTTTAAAATCATGCATTTTTTCAGCTTCTTGGAGCTGTTGTTTTTTTTGTGCAACTTGCTGCTGCACTTTATATTTCGCCACTTGTCGTAAGCAATCATCCCACTCTTCTTCTAGATGGTCTAAATCGCGCTCTACAAGGGCTGCCTCCATCACAAGCTTACGAAGTTCTGAGTCGGTTAGCATCTCTGCAAAACGCTGAAAATCCGGCTTATCATGATGGGCATAAAAGCTGAGTAAGTGAATATAAATTGCGACATATTCATCTCGAACAAATGGTGGTTCCACACCATCTAACTGCAAGCGCTCCACGATATCAATATCGTTTAACATACGTGCTAAAATGAGACGTTCCGCACGGTCTATTGCAGTTAATTTCCTGCTAGATGTAGGCTTTTGTTCAACACGAACAGTACGTCTTTCAGGTTCAGTTCGTCGCTGTGCTTCTTTATGACGTAATTGAGTTGTCAATGTTTCCTGCGTAATACCGGTTTCTTGTTGCAATTGCTTTAGGTGTAATTCTCGCTTTACAGCAGATGAATCAAGCGCTACATATTGCAGTGCCTCCTCTACATATTGCTCGACATCGGTCGCATACTGGAAATTTTTATTGCGCTTAGAATAACTCATCATAAAACTCGTAAAATCTAGGGGCTCTCCGATGATTTTATCTCGAAAAGCTTCCGTACCATATTGCTTTATATAATCATCTGGGTCTAAGCCTCTTGGGAGAACGGCTATTTCAACTGATAGTTTCTCTGCGTGTAATAAGTCCGCAGCACGTTTTGCAGCCTCCCAGCCAGCATTATCGCCATCATAACAAACAATGATATCATTCGATAGTCGCTTCAGCTTTTGTACATGTTCAAGCGTCAAGGCTGTCCCCATTGATGCGACGCCATTGTGTACATTAGCTGTTTTTGCACTTAATACATCCATAAACCCTTCAAAAAGTACAACTTTCCGTTCCTTACGAATAATCGGACGTGCTTGATCTAAATTATAGAGTATCTTTCCTTTATGGAAAATGGGCGATTCTGGGCTATTCATATACTTAGCATTTTCGCCTTCTGTATCGATTACTCGTCCAGAGAAACCGATAACCGTTCCCGCTTCATTACGAATCGGAAACATGACACGCCGACGAAAACGATCAAAATAGCCATTACTGTCTTCTTTTTGAATAACGAGTCCAGCCTGGGCCATTTCCGCTAAATCATAGCCTTTACGTGACAGTAATGTTGTTAAGGCATCCCAACTTGGCAATGCAAAGCCAATGCCATATGCCTCAATCATCTCCCGTGTAAAACCACGCCCCTCTAAATATTGAAGCCCTTCTTCACCATCTTCTGTATTCAATAGTAAATGTTGAAAATATCGTAAACAAAATTGATGCGCCTCAATCATACGCTGTTGTTCAGGAGATACTTCTGTCTTATTCACATGCTGATGTTGATGCTCGGCAATATCTACTTCAATTCCTGCTCGCTCACCTAAACGAGCTACAGCATCCTGAAACGGAATATTGTCAATATCCATTAAAAATGTAATGGCGTTTCCGCCTGCACCGCAGCCAAAGCAATGGAAAATCTGCTTGTCGACAGATACAGAAAAAGACGGTGTCTGTTCCCCATGAAATGGGCACAGACCAAAGTAATTTCGACCACGTTTCGTCAGTTGCATATACTCACCGATTACATCGACAATATCTGTTTGCGAACGAATTTGCTCGATTGTTTCTTCTGGAATTCGTTGTGCCATCTCATCACCATCTTTGCTTCTAACTCTTTAATTCGAGATATTACCGTAAAAATCCTTCTTTCTCGAATAAAAAAATTCTTTTTTCTTTTAAAACTACTTAATTTCTTTTTACCACAATTCTTCATTATAAAACATATTGCTCATTTATTCTATCTATTTTCATAATAAAACAAAAAAACTCCCCTACTAAAAGGGGGGCTTGTATTACTCTTTTATTCGACGCAAAATGTCATTTGCTGTTTCTTCAACAGCTTTATTCGTCACATCAATGACAGGACATCCAATACGGTCCACAATGCGATAGAAATGATTGATTTCTTCATCAATTCGTTCAACTTTTGCATAACTCGCACTATCATTTAAGCCGAGTGCAATTAAGCGCTCTTTCCGAATATTGTTTAGTTTTTCTGGTGAAATAACTAAACCAAAGCATTTTTCCTTTGGTACATGGAATAGCTCTTCAGGGGGCTCGACTTCTGGCACTAATGGTACATTCGCTACTTTTAAACGCTTATGCGCAAGAAACTGCGACAATGGCGTCTTCGATGTACGCGACACGCCAATTAATACGATGTCTGCCTTCAATAATCCTCTTGGATCCCGGCCATCATCATATTTTACAGCAAATTCAATCGCTTCAATCTTTTTAAAGTAATCATCATCGAGCTTACGAACAAGACCTGGCTCTTCAATCGGCTCTACTTGTAGTGCTGTTGTAAACATCTCCATAGTAGGACCCATTAAATCAATATTCGGGATATTTTTACGTGCACATAATGTCTTTGTAAAGTCGCGCATTTCTTCTTTAACGAGTGTATAGACGACCATCGCTTGTTGCTCGATTGCAAACTGCAGAATTTCATTAATTTGTTCGCGATTTTCAATATGTGGGAAACGTCTTACAGCAACATCCTGCATTCCTGGACGAAATTGACTAATAGCAGCCTTTGCTACTAATTCACCCGTTTCACCAACTGAATCTGAAACGATAAAAATTGAGATTTTTTCCATTTAATGCACCCACCTCACAAATCATGGTTTTCGGCGAGCGATAAAAATGCTCGCGTAATATTCGTTTTCGTTAAACGCCCAATTACTTCGAGGCCATCTGTATGTTCAATGACAACTGGCAATGCATCAATTTGTCGTTCAATTAATTTATTTGCCGCCTGAATAAGACCATCTGTTTTAAAACAATAGGCAATATTCGGCATTCTCGTCATAATGATATGTACGGGAATATGATTTAAATCTTGACTTCCAATTGCAGTACGCAAAAGGTCCTTTCGAGATAAAACCCCTGTTAAATAAGAGTTTTTATCTACAACGAATAATGTTCCTACATCCTCTAAGAACATTTGACAAATGGCATCATAAACAGAAATATTTTCACTGACCACGACAGGAATAGATTGAAAATCCTTCACTTTCATATTGGTCATACTCTCTGCTACCGCTTGTCCTGTTTGTTTACCAGAATAAAAATAGCCTACACGCGGACGCGCATCTAAAAATCCAGCCATCGTCAAAATAGCTAGATCTGGTCGCAATGTAGCTCTTGTTAATGAAAGACGTTCCGCAATTTGTTCGCCTGTAATAGGGCCGTTTCCTTTAACAATTTCAACTATTTCTTCTTGACGTTTGTTGAGTTCGATCACGCTCACCGCCCCAAATGTTATATACTTTATTCTTAATAAGTATATACTATTTCATTCGATATTGCGAAGAAAACTATTGCATGGTACAATGTTGCCAAACGATATAAGGCGATGAATGAGTAATAAGTAGTTTGCAATAGAAGCGAGTAGTGATGGTGAAAGACTACACCGCAAACAAAAAGGCGCTCAGGAGCTAACAGTTAGAAAGTGGATCATCTTCTATGTTAATAGGATGATCAATCGGGGTGGAACCGCGGGCGCATACACAGCACTCGTCCCCGGGCAAAAGTTGCCCGGAGACGGGTGCTTTATTCTTTTTACTGGAGGTTTTTCAAATGGCAGAAAAAACAATGGAAAATGTAGTTAGTTTAGCAAAACACCGTGGCTTTGTCTTCCCAGGCTCAGAAATTTACGGTGGTTTAGCAAACACATGGGATTACGGTCCCCTAGGCGTTGAATTAAAAAACAACGTAAAAAAAGCATGGTGGCAAAAATTCATTCAAGAATCTGAATACAATGTTGGCTTAGACGCCGCAATTTTAATGAACCCTAAAACTTGGGTAGCTTCTGGTCACGTTGGTAACTTCAATGATCCAATGATCGACTGTAAATCTTGTAAATCTCGCCACCGCGCAGATAAACTAATTGAAGATGCTTCATTAGAAAAAACAGGTGTTGAAATTGTTGTTGATGGCATGACATTCGACCAAATGAAAGATAAAATGGAAGAATTAGATGTTCATTGCCCAGACTGTGGTGCAAAAGAATTCACGGACATCCGTCAATTCAACTTAATGTTCAAAACATTCCAAGGTGTAACAGAAGATTCTACAAATGAAATTTTCCTACGCCCTGAAACAGCACAAGGTATTTTTGTAAACTTTAAAAACGTTCAACGTTCTATGCGTTTACGTACTCCATTCGGTATCGGTCAAGTTGGTAAATCATTCCGTAATGAAATCACACCAGGTAACTTCACATTCCGTACACGCGAATTCGAACAAATGGAACTTGAATTCTTCTGTAAACCAGGTACGGAATTAGAATGGCATGCTTACTGGAAAGAATTCTGTAAAAACTGGTTACTAAACTTAGATATGCACGAAGATTCTATGCGTTTACGTGACCACGGTGAGGAAGAACTTTCTCACTACTCAAATGCTACAACAGATATCGAATTCCGCTTCCCATTCGGTTGGGGCGAACTTTGGGGCGTAGCTTCTCGTACAGACTTCGACTTAAAACGCCACATGGAGCACTCTAGCGAAGACTTCACTTATATTGATCCTGTAACAAATGAACGCTATGTACCTTACTGCATCGAGCCTTCTCTAGGTGCAGACCGTGTAACATTGGCATTCCTTTGCGATGCATATGACGAAGAAGAATTAGAAGGCGGCGACTCTCGCAAAGTATTACGCTTCCACCCAGCACTTGCACCATTTAAAGCTGCGGTTCTTCCATTATCTAAAAAATTATCAGAAGAAGCACATGGTGTATGGGCAGAGCTTCGTAAGGCATTCCCTGTAGACTATGATGAATCTCAATCAATCGGCAAACGTTACCGTCGTCAAGATGAAATCGGTACACCATTCTGTATCACATATGACTTTGACTCAAAAGAGGACGGTCAAGTAACAGTACGTCACCGCGATACAATGGAACAAAAACGTATGCCAATTTCAGAAGTAAAAGCATATATCGAAGGTTTCCTACAATTCTAATCGAAACAAATAAAAGCCGTTACTTCTTAAGAAGTAACGGCTTTTCATCTTCACTACATCAGCTCTTATTTTCGCTAGTATTCACCGAGAAATAAGGTCATTTCTTACAAAAATAAGTCAATACACCCAAAATGCTTGCATTATAAGACGTAAGATTTTATGATATTTAATATTTACGATGTAATTATAGATTTGGACCATCTATGATTCCTTTCGTCAAAGCCAACAACAGAAGAGACACGGTAACGATAATGGTTACCGTGTCTCTTTTTTATGAATAGCTATTCACCATCGGTATTGCTATACTAATAAAAAGCAAAAAGGAGTGAAAAGAATGATTGAAGTAGAAAAAAATCGTATTTCCTCAACACACGGACCATTAGAAATAGTCGAGCATATTGTGAAAATCCCAGGCGCACCCATGAATGTCTATAGCTTTTTATTAGATGGCGTCCTCATTGATACGGCTTCTCCTGGGTTACGCACACAATTTTTTGAATTTATTGAGCATAAAACCGTTGACCATGTGCTGCATACACATTTTCATGAAGACCACATCAGTAATACCGCTGAAGTGATTCAAAAATTCGGTATCGAAGCTTACATACATCCGATAAGCGTCACAAAAACGACGACTAAAATGCGTCTACCCCGTTATCGCCAAAACGTTTGGGGGCCACCACCAACGCCTTTTACAAGCCATGCCTATAGTTCAACATTTGCTTCTAAAAATAGCGTCTGGGACATCATTCCGACACCCGGGCATACAGAGGATCATGTCGCGCTTTATAATCGGCAGCATGGCTATTTATTTACCGGTGATTTATTCGTGACGCCAAAGCCAAAAATCGTACTCGTCGATGAAAATATTTTAGCGACAATGGCTTCGTTAGAAAAAGTACAGAAACTTGATTTTGATACAATGATTTGTCACCATGCAGGTGTGCTTGAAAATGGACAGGCATTAATTGATATGAAACTGAATTATTTAAAAGAGCTCCAATATCGTGTTCAAAAGTTCATGAACGAAGGGCTAGATGTTTTCGAAATTACCAAAACCATTTTTCCAAAACAATACCCTATCGTCGAGCATTCTAATTCTGAATGGTCAGCTATGCATATGATTCGCGTCTTTATGAATAACGGTTGACTAAAAACAGTGCCTCTGTTGGCAATAAAAAGAAGGGTTCGCGCTGACGCAAACCCTTCTTTTCTTATAATTATTTTTTCCAACCGGAACTGTCTATTTATACTAGCTTTTTTTATATTGATTTACCAATGTAAGAAATTCGCGCCAATCCGTTAAGCGTGTCCACGTTTCGTCGCGATTATACGCCTGGTCACGAATAATCGAAAGCGTTTGAACATCTTTTAATGTACGTAAAACGGTTGGCTTATCATCTACATAAACATCTAACTGCAATGTTTGAATCGTCGCGATTTTTTCAGCATCCTCCATACCACAGAAAAAATGCCCTTCTGCAATCGGATAGCCTTGCTCTTTCATCCATGCTTTAGAACGTGCACAATATTCTTTCGGACGCGCCGTAATATAAAATACCTCATGACCATCCGCTACAAGCTGCTGTAGTGTTTCTTTAGCGTATGGAAAGCTTGGACAGGTAGTGAAATAAATCGCTTCTAAATGCGCTTTCCACGCCTCATAGCCCGCTTCATCTGTTAGGCCGAACGGTTCATGAATTTCCACACGCTTAATCTGTTCAAAAACATCCATACTAAGCGTTTGATGAAATGTTTGATTGTACAGTGAAAATGCATGACGACGTAAATCAATTAACGTATCATCAATATCAAAACCGAATCTCATAAAATCCTCCTAATGCACCGCTTCAAATTGCTGCGCAAAATGCTGTTCTTCTCGTAGCTGCTCATGCTGTAAATGGTGAATCGTCGAACGACGCGATGCTTCGAACTGCTCGATTTGTACATTCGATAACGTTCCTTCATCCGTGATAATGGCTGCTAAGTACTCTGCATCTACTAAAGCACTATTCAACCCAAATGCTCCTGTTGGTGTCATCGTATGTGCTGCATCTCCTAATAAGACAACGCCATTACCACCCCAACGATCTGCATAAGAACTGTGCACATCAAGTAGTACAAAATCGCTCCATGACGTAATTGTGTCATCTACAACATCCGTTAACGTTGGAAATGCCTCTTTTAACTGTGCAATAAAGGGCTCAAATGGCTGTTTACGCCATTCTTTAAAACTTCCCTTATCGATGTTCCATCCGACTTGAATGCGGTCCTCAGCCTGCGTAAAGAGCGCTAACTGTTTCCCATCAATTAAAGCCATGCGAATAATTGGCTCCCAATCCTTTGGACGTGGAATACGTGCCCACAATAAATCATAGCCATGCTCCCACGTATGATACGGAATATTCGCTTTTTTGCGAACTGCTGAATAACGACCATCCGCTCCGACAACGAGCTTACTATGTACGCTAATGCGTTCTCCATTCATTTCTACAACTGTTCCAATAACTTGTTTGTTATCATATAAAAGTTCTCTCATACGCGTATTCAACAATAATTCGAAATTAGGCGCCTGCATAATTGGCTCCAAAATCGCCGCTAATAAATAGCGTTGAGGTACATGAATTCCTAGATGCCCCACTGTAATTTCTGGAAAAATTGTGTTATAACATACGCCGTCTTTCCAATTTTCCAAGCGTGTCATCGGAAGCATTCCACGTGCTTTGACGCCAGCTAATAACGCGTGACGCTCAAGCACCGCTTCTCCTTGTTCATTCACATGCTCTCCTCGAAAAGTCTTCCCAAGTGAGGGACTACTTTCAATCAGTGTAACATGTAAGCCCCGACGCACAAGCAATGTTGCCAGTAATGCGCCGGCAGGTCCTGCTCCAACGATACAAATATCCGTTGTTCTTTCCACGTTAAAAGCCTCCTAGTGCTTTGGGTAAGCAACGATGCGTAAGTCATTGCCTACAAAGTTTACCGTATCAAATTCAAAATCACGAGCTTCACTCATTTGCTGTGCATCACTACCGCCAACAGGTGTAATACTATTCGTCCCGCCTAATACTTTTGGCGCCATATAAATAATGACCTTCTGTACAAGCTGTTGACGGAAAAATGAAGCGTGTACACCTGCTCCCCCCTCTACTAGAATGTCTGTAATGCCCGCTTCATAAAGTGCATCAAGCGTTGCCTCTAAATCTAAGCCATCTGTTGTTTTTTCAACACGAATGATTTCAACACCTTGGGCAAACAATGCCTGTGCTCGCTCTGCAGGTGCCTCATTCGATGTCACAATAATCGTTCTTGCTTCAGCTGTTTGTGCAACCGCTGCAGTTGGTGGTGTTTGAAGTTCGCTATCTAAAACGATGCGAATAGGGTTTTTGCCTTCTTTTGAAACAAGACGTGTTGTAAGTGATGGATTATCTGCTAAAACCGTACCGATGCCAACAAGAATCCCATCCATTTCATGACGATATTCATGCACATCTTCACGTGCATCATCACCTGTCACCCATTTGGAATCACCTGTAGCAGCCGCAATTTTACCATCTGCTGTCATCGCATATTTTGCTACGACAAACGGACGCGCTGTCAGCATGTTATGAATAAAACGTTCATTTAATTTATACGCCTGTGCTTCTAGTACACCTACCTCTACTTCGATACCGGCATCACGTAATAGCGCAATGCCGCGTCCTGCGACACTTGGATTGGGATCAGTCATTGCGACAACGACACGTTTTACGCCCGATTCTTTTACTAAATTGGCGCAAGGCGGCGTTTTCCCGAAGTGTGAGCACGGCTCTAGCGTGACATACAATGTAGCACCTGCTGCATGGTCTCCCGCCATACGAAATGCATGTACTTCTGCATGAGGCTCTCCTGCTTTTCGGTGTAGGCCTGTACCTACAATCACATCATTATTAACAATGACGGCACCTACCATTGGATTGGGATTTGTGTTCCCTCGTGCACTCGATGCTAAATCAAGCGCTAACCGCATATAATATTCATCATTTCTAAGCATACCTGTTCCCCCTAAATCGCTAGCGAATATGTCCTGATTTTTCACGTTTCGTTTCTAAATAGTAATGGTTTGTCGCATTTTCACCACCCCATAATGGTACATGCCCATTCGTAGATAAACCATGTGCTTCAAGTGCCGCTAATTTTTTCGGATTGTTTGTAATTAATGTTACGGGTTTTTGACGTAGTGATTCTAATACTTTTAACGACTCTTCATATGAACGTGTATCATCTTCAAAACCTAATGCATGATTTGCCTCTACTGTATCAAGTCCTTCTTGTTGCAATAAATAAGCCATTGATTTTGAAAACAAGCCAATGCCACGGCCCTCATGATTTGCTAAATAGAAAATAGCCCCTACACCGTTATCAACAACCATTTTCATCGATTCATGTAATTGGTAGCCACAGTCACAGCGTTGACTTCCGAAAATATCACCCGTATGGCAAATACTATGCATCCGTACAAGTGCATCAGGCGCATGTTCAAAATCACCGTATACTAATACCGATGATTGTTGCCCAAAGGCTAAATTCATTGTATTTAAATGATTGATAACTTCTTTTTTAGACCAAGATTTTTGTACTGTTGTCCAACAGTACCAATTAAAAGTTGCTTCAAAATCCCCCTGTTTAATTGGTAACTTAACCGGCCCTACCACACAAATATTTTCTTCATTAGTAAGCGGCACGAACGTCATCTTTTCTTCTATCATAGTTAAATTTGTTTGTGTCATTTCCATATAGCGTCGCTCTTTTCATTTCGTTTTATTTGTTACTTTTCGTAACTTACTATATTGTAGTAAGTTTTGAATGTCAACTATTTCAATCTGAAAATAGTTTCATTCGATTTTTCATGCAAAAACCTCTATACTGAATTGTATGTGAAAAAGAGAGGATGATTATTGTGGGATTTCCTACCCATCATAAAGTGTACCGTATTTACGCTCAAGGCACCGTAGTTGTCCTTTTTAAAGGTGCCTTAACGAATCCATCTGATTTAGAGGAAGATTTAACCGTCTCAAACGGTTCATTTGATATTGAGCTTAAAATCAAAAACGCCTCAATTGTATCATCAATTGCCCCTGATATGTTAAACCTTACAGTGGAGACGATTTTTAGCTATACAGCCAAAGAGCCTTTATCAACGAAAGAGCTTCATCAAATGCAATTATCAATTTTAAACGGCCAAAATATTATGATTAAACCAAATTCGTTCCCATATGATGTTCCCGTTGTTTCAAGTAATATTTTTTGGGATTCGATGAGTTATCGCGAGGTCGAGCATTTAGATGCTTATCGCTAATCATACGAAAAGAGGCTGGGACATATGTATAAAAACAAACGTTCATATGAACATAAGAAAAACCGGAATCGCGCGGTGGCGCGGTTCCGGTTTTTCGTTGCGAACGCTAAAAAAAGAAAATGACGTGTTTTGTCCCAGCCTCTTTTTTATTCGTCTTCTTGTTCTTTAAATAGCAACGGTGTACGTTCTAATTGATCAATAAATTTCTTTGATTTAAAGCGCATACCCGTTTGCTCCTCATAAATTGTTGAAACAATATTTTTGATAAATCGCTTTGTTTCTTTTTTTAACGTTAACGAACCTACTTGCTCGATCGGCATCTTATAAAACATCCGAATTAATTTGAGTTGCGTTGGCGTTAAACGAATAATATACGGGTCTTGATGAAAACAGCGATGACATAAAAAACCGCCACTTGAAAA
Organism: Kurthia populi; assembly: GCF_042686175.1. NCBI lineage: Bacteria > Bacillati > Bacillota > Bacilli > Caryophanales > Caryophanaceae > Kurthia > Kurthia populi. The sequence goes on from NZ_JBHUOR010000045.1 coordinate 46,754, forward strand.
TGAAAATGCAAATTCCCCTTCTGTAGCACCACATGAAGCACATTGATGTAAAATAGGTTGCACCCCTGTATACGGAAGCATCTTCCATTCGACAAACAAACTAATCGATTCTGGGTCATACCCTTCTTCGATTGCATGAAGCGCTTGTAATAGCACATTATAGGCGTACTCATCAGGCGTATCTTGCTCGGTTAGACGGTCTACAATTTCAACACAATAACTCGCATACGCCGTCGCGACAATATCGGTTTGAATATGTCGCATCGAATCAATGGCCTCACCTTGTTGCAATGTACCCATACCACGCCCATGATGAACAATAAAGATTCCATGCATGAATGGTTGACAAATACCTGCTAGACGACTAGAGGGCTTTTTCGCACCTCGCGCCATCGCAGCTACTTTCCCCGCCTCGCGCGTTAGCAATGTCACAACCTTATTTGATTCTCCGTACGGTTTTGTTTTTAAGACAATGCCTTCCCATTTATTCAGCAATTGCCCCACTTCCCTTATTAGTATTCATCATCACGGTAGCCGTAGTCACGTAATTGTGAAGAACGGTCACGCCAATCTTTTTGTACTTTTACCCATAGTTCTAAATACACTTTCGAGCCAAGTAAATTTTCGATATCTTTACGTGCGCGTGTACCGATTTCTTTTAGCATTGCGCCACGTTTACCGATAATAATCCCTTTTTGTGATTCGCGTTCGATAATGATTGTCGCCATTACATGGACACGGTCCTTATCTTCTTCACGACGGATTTTTTCAATTTCCACTGCGATTGAGTGTGGCACTTCATCGCGTGTTAAGTGTAATGCTTTTTCACGAATTAATTCTGCAATAATAAAACGTTCTGGGTGATCGGTTACTTGGTCAGCCGGATAATATTGTGGACCTTCTGGTAAATATTTTTTAAGCGTTGTTAATAGATTGTCCACATTATTTCCTTGAAGTGCCGAGATTGGTATGATTTCCGCAAAATCAAATTCGTCTTTATATTGGTCAACGATTTTTAAAACTTCGTCTGGGTGAATCGCATCGATTTTGTTAATAATTAAAAAGACAGGTGTTTTTGTGCCTTTTAACATATCGATTACATAACGGTCACCCGTACCTAATTTTTGTTGTGCATTGACCATGAGCATAATGGCATCTACTTCACGTAAAGCGTTTTTTGACACTTTTGACATGAATTCACCAAGCTTATGTTTTGGTTTATGAATCCCTGGTGTATCGATGAAAATCATTTGTGCATCATCTTGCGTTAATACACCTTGTACTTTGTTACGTGTTGTTTGTGGCTTATCCGACATAATCGCAATTTTTTGTCCAATTACACGGTTTAAAAATGTTGATTTACCAACATTCGGGCGACCGATAATTGAAATAAAGCCTGATTTAAATTCTGACATAAAATAAGTTCCTCCGTTGTTTAAAACCATTTTGGTAAAAAAATGATGCAAGCGATAACGACACTCGCAAGTGCATAAACAAGCACTGCTCCTGCAGCAATATCTTTTGCTGCCTTCGCAAGCGGATGAATATCTTGCGTTGCTAAATCGACGACTCGCTCAATTGCACTATTCACCATTTCAAGTGCAAGCATACCGGCAATTAATAAAATGATGATACACCATTCTAGCGCAGATAAGCCTGTTAAAAAACTAACAGCTAAAACAAGAATTGTCGCTACTAAATCCACGCGAAAATTCTGCTCAGCTGCAGCTTGTTTCATTCCACTTAGTGCGTAGCGAAATGAACGTATAAATTTAGTGACGTTCATTCGTGTCGCGCGATAAGCCATATGATTCTAAAATTTCATCTTGTTTACCAAACATGATTTTTTCATCTTCAGGAACCATATGGTCGTAACCTAACACATGTAGTAAGCCATGGACAGCTAAAAAGCCTAACTCACGCTCAAATGAATGACCGAACTCTTCTGCTTGTTCACGTGTACGATCAATTGAAATGATAACATCCCCTAAAATACGAGGCATACCCTCTGCAATAATCGCTGTTTCACCTTCACCAAGTTCTTCTAGCGCAAATGAAATCACGTCTGTTGGGGCATCTTTATGACGATACTCCTTGTTGATTTCATGAATTGCTTCATTCGTAACGAATGTTACCGATAACTCGGTACCATCTTCTACTTGCTCGATTTTCGCAGCATGTTGAAGTAATCCTTCTACAAGCTCTAAATCTTTGTCTGTTACTTTTCCTGTTTCATCTAAAAAATCAATATTTAACATATGTGCCTCCTAAGCAATCCATAAGTCTTATTCGTTTGGCTCTGGATATTCAATACGTGAATGGAATGTACCATTCAATGTTTCACAGAACACTTGCTCAATTGTATGCAACTCTTGAATCGTTAAATCACATTCATCAAACTGGCCATCCTGCAACTTGTCTTGCGCGATAGCATGGACCAAGTTTTTAATCTTCTCTGGTGTTGGATCTTTCATCGAACGCACAGCTGCCTCCACACTATCTGCTACTGTTATTATAGCAATTTCTTTCGTTTGTGGCTTAGGTCCTGCATACCGATAATCAGATTCTTTTACCGTCGGGTCTTGTTGCTTCGCCTTATAATAGAAAAACTTCACTGCCGTTGTCCCGTGATGTTGACGTGCAATATCAACGATTTCTTTTGGCATTTTATGTTTTTCCAAAATACGCACACCATCTGCCGCATGAGCAATAATTATATCGCGAGATTTCTCTGGTGGCAAATGGTCATGCGGATTTAAGCCATTTGTTTGATTTTCAACGAAAAAGCCGGGGCGTTTTGTTTTTCCAATATCATGATAATAGCAGCCAACACGTGCCAATAAACCATCTGCTCCAACTGCCTCACAAGCGGCCTCTGCCAAGTTTGCGACCATAATACTATGATGATACGTCCCAGGCGCTTCCATTAAAATCTTTTTTAGTAATGGATGATTTGGACTTGATAATTCGATGAGGCGCAGGCTAGATAAAATGCCAAATACCGTTTCAATAAATGGTAATGTGCCGATTGTTAATGCACCTGACAATAATGCGGAAACAATCGCTGCTACTAAATAAAATAGCAATTCTTTTGCTGTATAGCTTGATTGTGTCATTAATAAGTAAAATGCGATAAACAAACTATTGACGATTGCAACACCAAAGCTTGTTTGCAACACCTTCGAACGTTTTTGCATATTGCGTACAAAATACAAGGAGCTTATACCACTTAAAATCATATACAGCGCAATCTCCATCTGCATAACCGTAGAATAACCTTCTTGGAAAATAACGCCTGCAGAGATTCCTAGCATCATTGTCACCAATACCGCAATTCGCTCGCCTACAAGCATGCGGATCATCATTGGTGCAAGTGCAGCTGGAAATAGAAAACCTAGTAAAAGGTCAAATTCTCGGTCGACAATGCCTAGTAGTTCCATAAAGCCAATGCTTAATACATAAATAATCGATACAATTAAAAGATTACGAATTTTATGCTCGATTTTCATATTTTTCGCATTATTAAATATCATATAAAAGAACAACATTTGGATAATAATTAATAATGCGAGACCAACATAAGGTTTAAGAGATTGATGTGTAGCAAGCATACCGGTTACTTCTAATTGATGATATACATCGCGGTCAATCACTTCTCCCTCTTGTACGATGATTTGGCCTTGTAAAATACGCGTCGGATCTATTGATTCAATAGCCTGTTGACGTTTTTGCTCCGTTGCATCTTCATCTAATAATTCATTCGCTACCATCGCACTTCGCGCAATACGAATACTCACATTCATTAAATCCGTTGGAAATGAATAGGTCAGACGAATGGCATTTCCAATTGATTCCCGCTTTTCTGCCACATCTGCTTCACGAACCGGTTGTTGCAATACGGATGTTACTTTTTCAACAACCGAATCTCTGCCATCTTCGAGTTCACTTTTCGTTGCAGCTAATAATACAGCTAAATCTTCATCAGATAACTCAACATTTAATTCCTTACTATCTAATGATTTTTTTAGCGCTTCTAGTTGTTTTTTTTGTTGTGCCTTCGCTGCTTTCGCGGAATCGCTCGTCGCCTCAATTTCCTTTGCATCTAGCGCATAATTATAAATAGAGCGAACGACGGATGCCTGATTTTTTCCAACCTCTTCTGAATATGTATATACCGGCTCTACGCTATCTGCAGCGGCTTGTTTGTCTAGCTTCGTCTGTTCTGTATCTTCGACTGTTTTAACAGCGCGAATCGTTTCAGGAGACACTTGGAATAACTTCACATTATAATTTTGCCCCTGAATATTCCCCATCATTAAAAGAAATTGTAGGAGTCCTACAACACTAAGTGCAACGATTAGTAGTAGACGAAATGGTAATAATCGCTGTAACTTTTGGATGATTGTGGTCAATCGACTCATTCCCTTCTCACGAGCTGTCGACTACTGATTGGTATCATACGCATTAATAATTTTTGCAACAATTGGATGACGAACGATATCGCCTGCTTCAAGTACTTGGAATGAAATTTCCTTGATACCTTTTAACATATGTTCTGCATGCATCAAGCCTGAAGCCACACCATTTGGCAAATCAATTTGTGTTTTATCACCCGTAATAACCATTTTCGAGCCAAAACCTAGTCGTGTTAAAAACATTTTCATTTGAGCCTTCGTCGTATTTTGTGCCTCATCTAAAATAACAAAAGCATCATCTAATGTGCGACCACGCATATACGCAAGTGGCGCAATTTCAATCGTTCCACGTTCAATTAAACGTGTCGTTTGATCAAGGCCTAATACATCGTGAAGTGAATCATACAGCGGACGTAAATAAGGGTCTACTTTTTCTTTTAAATCGCCAGGTAAAAAACCTAATGATTCTCCTGCTTCTACAGCTGGTCGCGTTAAAATAATGCGCTTCACATGCCCATTTTTTAGCGCTTGCACAGCCATCACAACCGCTAAATACGTTTTACCGGTGCCTGCTGGTCCAATACCAAATACAAGGTCATGCTTTTGCATCGCACGAATATATTGGCGTTGACCAATTGTTTTCGCACGAATTGCGCGCCCTTTCGTTGTATGAGCAATCGCTTCATTATATAACTCAGCAAAATATTCGATTTTCCCCGTTTTCGCTAACTCAATCGCAGATACAACATCTCGCTGATTAATATTTATATTTTTTCGAATTACACGTAAGAGTTGATCGATCAGTGCAGCTGTTAGCTCTTTTTCAGCTTCATCACCAACAATATGAACCGTATCGCCACGTGTAATAATTCGTACACTAAACGCTTCTTCGATTAATTTCAAATTAGCGTCCGATGTACCTAGTAGCATTACGGCTTCATTTGGGTCTTTTAATGTTAATTGAATCGGTTGTTGTTCAGTCATGTTCATTCTCCTCAATCAAGAATTGCCTAGCTTAGTTTTACTGTAGCATTATCACTTCATTGGTGCAAAGTATACCCATAAGAAAAGAGGGTACTGCTAACTTCCTAGTACCCTCTTTTCTTATTATTTACGCTTGGCTTTTGGTGGCCCTAAAATTTCAGCCATTAATACCGCACGCTTCACGTCATTTTTTGTATGAAATAACAGATTTTTTTGTTTTTTAGCAGTAGGACCTTGCTCATTTAGCATTCGGTCCATTGATTTAATACGAACTTTTTCGACACCTTTTGAATCCGTTAAATCATGAGCACCTATTTTTTGTTCAAGTGCATCAAAACGTTCTTTATAACGTGGGTCTTGCGCCAATTGCTCCGCACGTTTTTTCGCTTGTTGCGCCACTTTACGTGCTTGCTCTTGTCTTTTAGACAACGGCTTTGCATCGTCTTCAATTTCATTCATTTTGTCTTTCATTTGTTGCATAAACTCATCTAGACGCCCTGTATTTTGGCTATTTGCTGAGCGTCGATTCGAGTTTTTCTTTGGGCTTTTTTCTCCTTTTTTATCAGAAAAGAAATAACCAATCAATGAAACAATAATAAAAATAATGAGTCCTTCCATTAATCAGACCCCCTTATTTTTCTTCTTGATGTGAATCATCCATCTTACTTAATGATGTACGCATTGATGTATCTGCTTGGACATTTTGATAATTCATATAATCCATGACACCAATATTTCCTTTTTTGAATGCTTCTGCTAAAGCTAGCGGTACTTCTGCTTCTGCTTCTACCACTTTCGCCTTCATTTCTTGTACACGCGCAATCATTTCTTGTTCATTTGCTACGGCCATTGCACGACGTTCTTCTGCTTTGGCTTGTGCAATGTTTTTATCCGCTTGCGCTTGTTCAATTTGTAATTCTGCACCGATATTTTTGCCAATATCCACATCTGCGATATCAATCGATAGAATTTCGAAGGCTGTCCCTGAATCTAAACCTTTTGATAATACGGTTTGTGAAATCATATCTGGGTTTTCAAGTACTTCGGTATGATGTTTTGCACTACCAATTGTCGAAACAATCCCTTCACCTACACGAGCGATGATTGTTTCTTCACCAGCACCACCGACTAAACGGTCAATGTTGGCACGTACTGTAATACGTGCTTTTGCTTTTACTTCAATCCCGTTCATCGCAACCCCTGAAATAAATGGTGTTTCAATAACTTTTGGATTTACCGACATTTGAACCGCTTCTAATACATCACGACCTGCTAAATCGATTGCTGCACAACGTTCAAATGTTAAATCAATATTAGCACGATGTGCCGCAATTAATGCATTCACAACGCGGTCTACATTACCACCTGCTAAGTAGTGACTCTCAAGTTGATTAATTGTTACTTCAATGCCCGCCTTATGTGCCTTGATTAACGGATTTACGACACGTGACGGAATAACACGACGTAAGCGCATACCGATTAATGTAAAAATACTTACTTTGACGCCTGCTGCTAGAGCTGAAATCCATAATGCAACTGGTACAAAAGTAAATAATAAAACCAGTACGACAAATACGACGACGATTGCAATAATTGTTCCGATTGCCATCAGTTTTTCCCCTCTTTCTCTATGCTTCTTTTATTTTTGCACGCACAACGATACGCGCTCCTTCAACCTCAATAATCACAACTTCTGTACCGGCTGCGATAAAGCCTCCTTCTGTTACGACATCAAGGCGCTCATCTCCATACATTGCTGTACCTGATGGGCGTAATGGCGTAGCTGTAATCGCTACTTGCCCTAAAAGTTCCGTACGGTTGACGTTCGATACATAACCACTCTTCGTATCTGTTGCATCGGATAAAACCATCTTATTAAAGACATTCAGTTTTTTACCGAAAAATTTCATCATAATCACCATTCCTACTACTGCGACGATAAGCGCAGTCAAAATTGAATACAGCATATACGGCGCATGCGGTGCTATCGACATCAAACTCATGACAATAAATGCAAAGCCAATGGTCCCAATGATGCCCCCTGGAACGAATAATTCTAAAAATAATAAAATCATTCCAGAGATAAGCATTAGTACTGCAAGCGCTGTCAAACTTCCTTCTACGAAAAAGATACCGTAAACAAAGCTAATCGCCAATAGGTGTACGATAATTGGTGCAACGCCACTTGCCGAAAATAATGAAAAAACTAAGCTAAGACTAGCAATGCACAAAAGAACAGTAATGATGAGCGGATGCGTCAATGACAACGACTGAGCCGACTCATGCGTACATCCACTAAGCAATAGCACACTTCCGATGAAGGCCATTCGTTTCATTGTTTTCACCCTTTCGTTGCTGTGCTTACTTTATTTACGGATTTACCTAGAAAAAGTTTCATAATTTTTCAAATTCTTTTCGAATAACGCAATGCTTGGACAGACAATCTAACAAGAATGACTGCACTCAAAAATAAACCAACAAAGGCTGCTGTATTTAAATACACAGCGTACATGCCATCAATAAACTGAGCTATGGCTAATAGTGCCACTGAAATAAAGCTAAATGTAATGGCCACTGTTAATAAAATCAGCAATGATAGCCAGTGCGAAATAAAAGTAGCATTTTTCGTATCTGCAAAAATATCTGCTTTTACTGTCATTTCGCCACGCTCAAAATTTTGAAAGATTTGATCTACACGCCTTGGTATATCGCGTAACTGCGGCATCAACAAAATCATTTCCTGAACGGCGGTTGTTTTTAACTCATCAACGGTTAATGTTTGTGCAAACTCCTGTTTATTATCGATTGAAAAGCGCTTCGCTTCATTAAAAATATCATAATGTGGATCGACAGAGCTTAATGTCCCATCCATCGTAATTAATGCTCTAAGCGCCATACTAACCATTGGATAAAGCTTTAACTCATGACTTTTCATAATATCAAACAAACGTTGGATAAGCGTTTCTGTTGAGATTTTATCCATATATTGAATACTAATTAATAATTGACTTAAATCCTGTTCTAGTCGCGCACGATTTTTCAAATTACCGTCTGTTACTAAGTTTTCAAGTCCTTGTGCCATAATTTTTACGTCGTTACGTGCAATGCCTATCAGCAAGGTTCGAAGCCCTCTGTTTTGAAGTGGACCAATCCGACCTGCTGCACCAAAATCTAAAAATACCGGTTCCCCCGTTTCTTCCATGACATAAACATTTCCTGGATGTGGGTCTGCATGAAAAACACCGGCCACAAGCAATTGTTCTAAAAAAGCACCATATATTTCACCTAAAACTTTTTGCTGCGGAATCCCTCGTTGCTTCAATAATGGTGTTGCTTTCGTAATCGATACGCCTTTAATATACTCCATCACTAAAATTTTTCGATTTGAAAGCTCAGGGTACACTTTTGGAATACGTACATTATGTTCTGAACCTTTTAATGCATTAGTAATTTGCTCCATATTGCGGCGTTCAATATCAAAATTAATTTCTTCCCGCAAACCCGAAGCAAACCCTGTCGCTAATTGATAGAACCCTAAATTTTCAGCCCAAATAGATTCTTCTTCTAACCACATCGCAAAATGAAGTAAAATATCCAAATCCTTATTCATAATACGAGTCACATCAGAACGTAGTACTTTTACAATTACCTCTTCATTTGTATCTCGAAGTTGTGCGCGATGTACTTGTCCAATAGAGCCTGCTGCAAGAGGCGACTCTGAAAAGTATTTGAAATAAACACTTGGATCCTCTCCAAATTCACGACGGATAATTTGCTGTACTTCATCACTTGGCATAGCCCGAACATTTTGTTGTAATTTAGAAAATTCTTCAATAAATATGGGTGGTAAAATATCTTTACGCGTCGACAGCACTTGTCCAAACTTAATAAAGATACCACCTGTTTCTTCTAAAATATTTCGCAGTACAACAGCAATATAACGATCATTCTCATACGAACGCTTATATTGTAATGCCTTCCCAATCCCTTGCTTAAATGCAATTCGAAAAACTTGTGCAAGACGGCGTTTACGATAATAATTACTACGAATTTTTAAAAATGTATTTTCTTGATTTGCTTGAAAGTCACTTTCCTGCTTTGGATCAAACAATTCAAAGATTAAATAAAATAGCATTGAGATAAGCAACATACTACCAAACCAAACAAGTGTTGTAATATTTGATACTTGCTCAACTACATCTTGATTAAAAAAATTCGTATGACGGAAATAAGAATACCAGAAAATAAATGTTGTAAGCCCGACACTAAGCATAGCTGACAAAATCCGTTTAATCATATTTAATTTTGTCCCCATCAAACGCCCACTTAAAAAGTAAATGAAAAAGCCCATTACGAGCAGTTGTATGATTGTCACGACGATACTCAATTCTAACACCACCCTTTCTACTCTTTAAGCATACAATCCTTTCCAAAAAAAGTCGCATATCTAGCTGAAAAAAAGAAAAGAAAGCACTGCCTAGATACCGAGACAGTAAAAAACACTTCCAAAGGTTTTTCCTTTAAAAGTGTTTGTCGTTATATTTTCTTAGTTTTTTAATTCAGTAAGTTTAAGCATCACTTTGTTTTTTATTATGCATGTGATTTTTTACGATAATACATATCAAAACCTACCCAGGAAATAATAAGTGCCGGTACACCAAAGTAAAAAACACTACGCTGACCTGGGTCTAATAATAGTCCTAGTGTAAAGATAGTTAATAACACAAACGCTACGATTGGCATCAATGGATATAGTGGCACTCGAAATGCCAGTTTCTTTACATCTCCACCATCACGTATATATTTACGGCGGAACATATACTGTGCTCCTACAATGCCCATCCATCCAACGACACAGCCAAATCCAGCAATTGCTACTAGCATTACATAAACCGTTGTTGGTGCGTAAATACTTGAAAGTAAGCATAGACAAGAAATAAGCATACAAATAATTAACGCTGGCATTGGAATTCCACGTTTATTCACCTTTAAGAACATTTTGGGCGCCATACCTTCATTTGCTAACGACCATAGCATACGTGTTGATGCATAAAGACCTGAATTCGCTACAGAAATAAGTGCTGTAATAATAACAATATTCATAATGTCCGCTGCATACGGAATCCCAATCATATCAAATACAGTTACAAATGGACTCTCTGATACACTTGCATCTTGCCATGGTAGTAAAGCCCCTAAAACGATGACAGCCCCCCCAAAGAAAAATAGTGTGCGCCAAATAATATTTTTAATAGAGCGTGGAATATCTTTCCCTGGATTTTCACTTTCCCCAGCGGTGATCCCAATGAGTTCTGTTCCAGCAAACGCAAAACTGATTGATACCATCGCAATTAAAATAGGTGCTACACCATGTGGTAATAGTCCGTCTTCACTCATAAAGTTCGAGAAAAGAGGTGCTTGTTCATGACCTGTAATTGGTACAATGCCAAAAATAGCCGCTGCACCTAAAACAATAAATACTAATACTAGAATAATTTTTAAGCTAGCAAACTAAAACTCACTTTCGGCAAAAAATTTAACAGAGAAGGCATTAAAAGCAAAAATAATGACACCAAAAATGACACTCCAAATCCATACCGAAATATCTGGAAACCATCGTTGCATAAGCAATCCGACAGCCGTAAACTCCGAACCTACTGTAACGACCCAGTTGAGCCAGTATATAATACCGACAGCAAAACCTGCCCCTGGACTGATAAAACGTGTTGCATATTCATGAAATGAGCCAGTAGTTGGGCTATGTACAGCAAGTTCTCCGAGGCACATCATCACAAGAAACATTGTGAGGCCCCCAACTAAATAAGCAAGCAATGTCCCAAATGGGCCCGCTTCATGCATAATATTACCGGTACTCAAGAAAAATCCCGTGCCGATAACTCCCCCTAATGAAATCATAAACATATGTCTACTTTTAATTGAGCGTTTTAACTGATATTGTTGCTCCATATGTATCCCCCTGTTGTGCTGATTAGAAAAACAGATATTTCCCATCATTCTTTTCTAATTTTTTCAGCAATACAACCATATCGAATATTTATTCATATTTCAATATAAAAATTCAATTTTATACAAAAAAAGAATAATTCATATCATTTCAACACATAAAAAAAGACCTAAAGGATAAATCCTTTAGGTCTGATTCATTTGCAATTTGTTAAATCATGATAGTGCGTGTTTATGAACGTAGGGATTGTCTAGGAATGGAAATTACCACTTACGTTTACGAGCAGCTTCTGATTTCTTTTTGCGTTTTACGCTTGGTTTTTCATAAAATTCGCGTTTTCTTACCTCTTGAATAGTACCGCTTTTAGAAACAGTACGTTTGAAGCGACGAAGAGCATCTTCAAGCGATTCGTTTTTTCTAACGACAGTTTTTGTCATCTCTTTTCCCTCCCTCCGAACACACATCAACACAACATGATACTATTATATGTTCATATCGTTGTGTACTTAAAAAGTATACCAGATTATATTTCTGTGGTCAATAGGTATCAAAAAATTTTAGTCGAATAATGTTTTGTTGCTTAATAATCTGATTCTGCAGCTAAACCTTGCATAATTTTCACGCCAGAACTTGCACCAATACGCGTTGCACCTGCTTCGATCATTGCTTTTAAATCTGCTAAAGAGCGCACGCCACCTGAAGCCTTAACACCAAGGTCTGGACCTACTGTTTTACGCATAAGCGCTACATCTGTAGGTGTTGCACCACCTGTTGAAAAACCAGTTGATGTTTTCACATAATCAACCCCTGCTTCAACAGCTAATTCACATGCTTTTACTTTTTCTTCATCTGTTAATAAACATGTTTCGATAATAACTTTTACAAGTGTGCCGTTTGCCGCTTCGACAACCGCTTTCATGTCATTTAATACTAGTTCATAGTCGCTACCTTTTAATGCGCCAATGTTTAATACCATATCTACTTCATCAGCACCTTTAGCAATCGCATCTTTCGTTTCAAATGCTTTTACATCTGATGTATTTGCTCCAAGCGGGAATCCAATTACTGTACATACTTTTGATACAGCGCCTTCTAATTCTTTTGCAGCTGTTTCAATCCATGTAGGATTAACACAAACAGAGGCGAAATCATATTGCTTTGCTTCTGCGCATAATGCGATAATTTGTTCTTTTGTTGCCTCTGGTTTTAATAATGTGTGATCAATGTATGATGCATAATTTTCAGTCATGAAAAAAAACTCTCCTTTAAATAAAGTTGTCCGTACCTCTCATTAGAATAGCATGTTGCGTTCTAAATAGAAAGCGTTTACTAAAATTATACCCACTCCAATTTAGACAAAACGTTTTGCTTCGACAAAAAAAAGGAATTACCATTATTTCGCGGCTTGTATACCGTTCGCAATTCTTTTTACTAGCTTCTCCATATAAACGTTATCAGCTAATTTTTTATCATCTTTTACATTCGTTAAAAACCCTAGCTGAATCGAAATTGCAGGTGCTTTCGTATAATTAAATAGCGCTAAATCCTCTCGATAAAAATGTCCTGTTGAGAAAACCTTACCTTTTGTGGAAACCTTTTTTAAAATGGCATTGGCCTGCTGATTACTTTTCTTGTATCGTTTAGACGTCGTTGATTTCTTTGAAGGGCTCATTATATAAAAGCCGTTCTGATAGCTTTTCCCACCATCTGCATGCAATGAAATAACTAACGTTGCTCGCGCTTTATTTGCCACTTTAGCGCGTTCTTTATTGGAAAGCTTCACATCATGCGCAGAACGCGTTAAAACGACCTTATAGCCCTTTTCTTCAAGCTGTGTACGCAACGCTTTCGCATAGTTCATTGTTACGTGATATTCCTTTTGCTTCGTCACAACCCCTATAGCACTCGCTAATTGTTTTGCGCGCCGTTCTGTCGATTTTGGTGCAATTGGTTCTGTTGTTAAGTCCTTCGTTCTTTGATGACTTGCATCAATGACAATGACTGGTTTGCTTATTTTTTTCTTTTCTTTACTAACTACAGATTTTTTTGCACCTTGTTTATCCTTTTTAGATTCCACCTGCTTTATAATTACGTTCTTTTCAGGTTTTGCTACTAGTACATGTTCTTTATCTAGTGTAACCAATGAATCTTTCCATACAGGCTGTAGTAGCGTAAAAAAGGCTAAAGGAATAAGCACTGCTACTGTTAAAAGTGCTAAATGAAGTTTTTGCATGGCTATCACACCCTTCTGTAAGTTAAATTATACCCTACCCAGACATACTTAAAGAGATGTCAAAAATCCTCTCTTTTATAAAATACCACAAAAAAGGAGCAGTAGTTACCTACTCCTCCCTTCTAACATTGCTATAACTCTACAGGTTCATCATCCATTACACGAACAAATTGTCCGCTTGAGATTGGGTATCCTGCCTTGGTTACCTTCACTTTGACAATTTGACCAATCATATCAGGCGTACCTTCAAAGGCTACCTTCATATAATTCGCTGTATGCCCTAGTAACATACCTTCATGCGGTTCGCCAGCCTTGACGATTTCTTCAGGAATAACTTCTAAGACATCTTGTTCAAAACGACTTGCATATTGTTTTGCTAATTGATCATTAAGTGATAATAAGCGATGTACACGCTCATTTTTCACTGTTTCATCAACCTGATCCTCCATACGCGCTGCAGGTGTGCCTGTACGTTTTGAGAATGGGAAGACATGAAGCTCTGCAAATTCATATTCACGAATGAAATTATAGGTTTCCATAAACTCTTCTTCTGTTTCACCCGGGAACCCTACAATAACATCTGAAGTAATCGCTAAATCTGGTAATACTTCTTTCAATTTAGTTAAACGTTCTCCAAAAAATTCCATCGTATATTTACGACGCATACGTTTTAACACCGTATCAGATCCGGCTTGAATTGGAATATGCAAATGATTGACAATAATTTTTGAATCTCTTAAAACATCCATTACTTCATCAGTAATTTGCGAAGCTTCAATTGATGAAATACGCAAACGCTTAAGACCCTTTACTTTCGTTTCAAGATCACGTAAAAGCATTGCTAAATTATAATCTTTTAAATCTTGACCGTAGCCACCTGTATGAATTCCTGTCAATACAATTTCTTTATATCCTGCATCAACAAGTTGTTGGGCTTGTTTTACAACCTGTTCAGGGTCTCGCGAACGCATTAAGCCTCGAGCCCAAGGAATAATACAAAATGTACAGAAGTTATTACAGCCTTCTTGTATTTTTAAAGATGCTCGCGTACGGTCTGTAAAATAGGGTACATCAAGCTCTTCATAAACACGATTTTTCATAATATTACGTACTGCATTAATGGGTTGACGTTCTTTTTTATACTCTTCAATTAAACCTAATAATTTTTGACGGTCTTGTGTTCCAACAACAATATCAACACCTGGAATTGCCATAATTTCTGATGGTGATGTTTGTGCATAACAACCAGTTACACAAATAACAGCATCTGGATTTTTACGAACAGCTCGGCGAATCACTTGACGGCTTTTTTTGTCTCCACTATTCGTCACTGTACATGTATTAATCACATATACATCTGATTGGTGGTCAAAATCGGTACGCTCGTAACCATCTTCTTTAAATAATTGCCAAATTGCTTCTGTTTCGTAATGATTTACTTTACAACCTAATGTGTGAAAAGCCACCTTAGACAAGGTTGCGACACCTCTTTCTAATTACTCAAATTCATATGAAATTGCAGACAGCATATAAAGTGGTGCTGTTTCTGCACGTAAAATTCTTGGCCCTAAAGAGGTTGTAATGACACCTGCTGCACGGAGTTTTTCTGCTTCATCACGCGCAATACCACCTTCTGGTCCAAAAATAACCAATATCGATTTGCAATCGTAAATTTTTTTTAGTTTATCAACGAGTCGTGTGCGCTCTTTTACTTTTGCATCTTCTTCATCTGCTACAAAGACAACATCATACTTTGCACACTTTTTAACAAGTTGCGCAAAAGAAACTGGCTGTTCTACGACCGGAATATGTGTGCGGTGAGATTGCTCTGCTGCTTCTTTTGCAATCTTTTGTAAACGTTCTATTTTTTTCGCGCTTTTCTTAGCATCCCACTTCACAATAGAACGTGCCGCTTCAAATGGTAGTATGCCGTACATACCCAATTCTGTACCCTTTTGAACAATCAAATCTAACTTATCACCTTTAGGTAATCCACAAGCAATTGTTACATCGATTGGTAATTCAGGTGATGGAATTGTACGTCCCGTTTGTTGAACCAAAACATCGTGCTCGTTAAAGGCAGTTATTGCACAAATATGTGCTGTTTCCTCACATTCAACAACAATGATTTCTTCTCCTTCACGCATGCGCATTACTTTTGTAATATGACGTGCATCGTCTCCAGTTAACGTCACTGTACCTTCATGAAATCGTTCTTCTATAAAATATCGTTGCATCGTCTTACTCCGGTTTACGTGACACAATCGTTACCCAGTCTTCCATCATCATCACTTCATCGATGACAAATCCTGCTTCCGTAAGAGATTGTTTCACGTCTTCTTTTTTCGTTTCAATAATACCTGATGTGATGAAAAGACCACCTGGTTTAACAACTGTATATGCATCATTTGTAAAGGTCATAATGATTTCAGCTAAAATATTTGCGACTACGATATCTGCAGGTTCTCTTACGGTATCAAGTAAGTCCCCCTCGACAACGTCGATTGTGCTTGTAATATGATTTAGTGCAATATTTTCCTTTGCAGCCGTTACTGCAATAGGGTCTAAATCAAGTGCGTGTACATGACTTGCACCTAACATTGATGCGCCGATTGCTAAAACGCCAGAACCAGTACCAACATCTGTTACGTACATATCTTTTTGTACATATTTTTCTAATGCTTGTAAACTCATGACAGTCGTTGGATGTGTCCCCGTACCAAATGCCATTCCTGGATCTAATTCAATCATCAATTCATCGCTTTCAACAGGCTCGTAATTCTCCCAAGATGGAACAATTGTAAAGCGATTTGAAATTTTCACGGGATGATAATATTGTTTCCAAGTAGTAGACCAATCTTCTTCATCTACTTCTGAAAGTGATACAAGATTTTCACCAACATTAATATTGAAGTTCTTAAGATTATTGATTGCAAGTTTGATTTCTTCGACTGTTTCAGCTAAAAAACTTGATACGGGTAAATATGCTTTGACGATAACTCCATCTGCAGGAAAATCTTCACGATCTAACGCATAAATTTCTCCGTATTGTTGGTCGCGTTGTCGTTCAAAATCTTGTGAGTCCTCAATCACGACGCCACTAGCGCCGGCCTCATGTAAAATATTCGAAATTGCGTCTACCGCTTCTTCCGATGTGTGAATGGATAGTTCTGACCATTTCACTTGCAATCAACTCCTAATTTTAGTCTTTTAAATCGTTAATTTTACGTTTAATCTTATCAAATAATGAGCTACCTTGTTCTTCCGGAATGTCACCAGAAATTTCCGCAAACTCACGTAATAGTTCTTTTTGTTTTGCATTTAATTTTTTAGGTGTAATAACTTTTACAATGACATGTTGATCCCCTTGCCCGTAACCTTGAACATTTTTAACACCTTTGCTACGTAAACGGAATCGATCGCCGCCTTGTGTACCAGCAGGAATTTTCATTTTCACTTTACCGTGTACAGTTGGTACTTCGATTTCATCTCCTAATGCAGCTTGCGCGAATGTAATTGGTAATTCGTAGTAAATATCATCGCCATCACGTTCGAATTTATCGCTTTGTCGTACACGTACTGTTACGTATAAGTCACCGTATGGTCCACCATTTAATCCAGCTTCACCTTTACCACTTACACGAATTGTTTGACCGTGGTCAATCCCTTCAGGAATCGAAACTTTAATTTTTGTACGTTTTTTCATTTTACCTGCACCGTGGCAAGTATCACATTTTTCTTTAATAATCGATCCTGTACCACCACATACTTGACAGGCACGACGATTTGTCATTTGACCGAATGGTGTATTAACGGTTTCATTCACTTGTCCTACACCATGACAGTGAGAACATGTCTCTTTTGTTGTACCTGGTTTTGCACCTGAACCATGACATGTATCACATGTTTCGTCACGCACAAGTTCGATTTCTTTTTCAACCCCAAAAATAGCTTCTTCAAACGTTAAGACGATTGAATGCTCGATATCTGCACCTTTACGCGGTGCATTTGGATCACGACGTCGGCTGCTTCCGCCTCCGCCTCCGAAGAATGAACTAAAGATGTCTTCAAATCCTCCGAAGTCACCGCCACCTCCGAAGCCGCCAAATCCGCCGCCTCCAAAGCCCTGCTGTGCTCCAGCATGACCAAATTGATCATATTGAGCACGTTTCTGGTCATCACTTAACACTTCATATGCTTCTGCAATTTCCTTAAATTTTTCAGCCGCACTAGGTTCTTTATTAATATCTGGGTGATACTGTTTTGATAATTTTCGGTATGCCTTTTTTATCTCTGCTTGTGTCGCTGTTTTTTCGACGCCAAGCACTTCATAATAATCACGTTTTTCCATTTGTGTTCTTCAACTCCGCTCTATTCACATAGCTATTATTGTATCATGTTTTTTTCTGTTTCGATATATTGAAAAGAGCCAAAGCCCGGATACGGTCTTTGGCTCTTTATATACGATGGACTTTTACTAAAAGCTATTTAGTTGTCTATCTTTCGATACGCCAATTAGGCATCATCATTATTTTTTGTCTTCGTCTACTTCAGTGAAGTCTGCATCTACAACGCCGTCATCTTTTTTAGATGCTGTGTCAGCACCAGCCTCGCCTTGTTCTGCTTGTTGTGCAGCCGCAGCTTGTTCGTAAACTTTCATTACTAGTGGTTGTAATAAACCTTCTAATTTTTCTTTTGCAGCTTTAATGCCTTCAAGTTCGCCAGCTTCGATTGCTTTTGCTAACTCATCTTTCGCTTCTAAAACTGGTTTTTTCTCATCTTCTGTCACTTGTTCACCAAGGTCAGTTAATGTTTTATCAGTTTGGAATACTAATTGATCTGCTTCATTTTTAAGATCTGCTTCCTCTTTACGTTTTTTATCAGCGTCTGCATTTGCTTCTGCTTCTTGTACCATACGTTCGATATCTTCTTCAGATAAACCTGAATCAGATTGGATTGTAATGTTTTGTTGTTTTTGTGTGCCTAAATCTTTAGCTGTAACACTTACAATACCATTTTTATCAATATCAAATGTTACTTCGATTTGTGGAATACCACGTGGTGCAGCAGGAATATCTGATAATTGGAAACGACCTAATGTTTTGTTATCAGCAGCCATTGAACGTTCACCTTGTAATACGTGAATATCTACAGCTGGTTGGTTATCTGCAGCAGTTGAGAATACTTGAGATTTAGATGTTGGGATTGTTGTATTACGGTCGATTAATTTTGTAAATACACCGCCCATTGTTTCAATACCTAGAGAAAGTGGCGTTACATCAAGTAATACGACGTCTTTTACATCCCCTGTAAGTACGCCGCCTTGAACTGCAGCACCTAATGCCACTACTTCATCAGGATTTACACCTTTATGAGGTTCTTTACCTGTTGCTTTTTGTACAGCTTCTTGAACTGCAGGGATACGAGTAGAACCACCAACAAGAATTACTTGATCGATTTCTGAAGCAGAAAGACCAGCATCTTTAAGCGCTTGACGAGTAGGAACCATTGTACGTTCTACTAAATCAGCAGTTAATTCGTTGAATTTTGCACGAGATAGAGATACTTCTAAGTGTAATGGACCTTCTGCACCCGCAGTAATGAATGGTAGTGAAATTTGAGTTGTAGATACACCAGAAAGTTCTTTTTTCGCTTTTTCAGCAGCATCTTTTAAACGTTGTAATGCCATTTTATCTTGAGCAAGATCAATGCCGTTTTCCTTTTTGAATTCTGCTACTAAATAATCAATGATTTTTTGGTCGAAGTCATCACCACCAAGACGGTTGTCACCAGCAGTTGCTAATACTTCAAATACACCATCACCTAGTTCAAGGATAGATACGTCAAATGTACCTCCACCAAGGTCAAATACTAAAACTTTTTGGTCAACGTCTTGTTTTTCTAAACCGTAGGCAAGTGCTGCTGCTGTTGGTTCGTTGATAATACGTTCTACTTCAAGACCAGCAATTTTACCAGCATCTTTTGTGGCTTGGCGCTCTGCATCGTTGAAGTAAGCAGGAACAGTAATAACCGCTTTTGTTACTTTTTCGCCTAAATAATCTTCAGCATATTCTTTTAAATGTGTAAGAATCATTGCTGACACTTCTTGTGGTGTATATTCTTTATCTTCTACTTTTACTTTATAATCCGTACCCATATGACGTTTAATTGAAATAATTGTGTTAGGGTTTGTGATCGATTGGCGTTTTGCTACTTCACCAACTTGGCGTTCGCCATTTTTGAAAGCAACAACTGAAGGAGTTGTACGTGCGCCTTCTTTGTTAGCGATTACGATTGGTTCGCCACCTTCTAATACTGCTACACATGAATTTGTTGTACCTAAGTCAATACCAATAATTTTAGACATATTGAATTTTCCTCCTATATTTAAGCGCCTATTTTAGACGTTTGTTCCATTATATTTATTATACGTTCTTGACTGCGAATGGTTTCAGTTATTCATTAACTTTTACCATAGCTGGTCGTAAAACGCGATCTTTTAATTGATAGCCACGTTGAAGCTCTTGAAGTACGATGCCAGATTCTTGCTCTGGATTTGATTCTTGCATAACAGCTTGATGGATATTTGGATCAAACACTTCACCTTCTGTTGCAATAATTTTTAAACCTTCTTTAGTTGTGGCTTCAACAAGCGAACGATAAACCATATCAATACCTTTTTTCATATTTTGCGCTTCTTCAGAAGTCGCCTCTACTGACAAAGCACGTTCAAAGTTATCAAGCACTGGCAGTAAATCTGTTAATAATGTTTGGGCACGATATTTAGCTTGCGCCTCGCGGTCTAGTTGACTACGACGTTTTAAGTTATCGAAATCCGCACGAAGACGTAAATAGCGTTCTTCTTCAGCTACAAGTTTCGCCTCTAGCTCAGCTACAGGATCCACTTCTTCTGCAACTTCCTCTTCGACAATTTCTTCAACAGCCTCAGATGATTCTGTTGTTTCAATTGTTTCTTCAACAGCTTCATTTTCTTCCATTACTTGCTCTTGATTTTCATTTTTCTCAGTCACTGGTCATCCTCCTTCAAGATGTCGGCTTAGCGATTGTCCGTTAGCAGTCGGCTTAAATCACCGCTCATAAAATCGAGCAATGTTACGACACGCTTGTAGTCCATACGTTTAGGACCAATAATTGCAATTGAGCCATGTTGATTATCGCCTGCATCAAATGACGCCGTAATAATACTACAATCCTCCATTGCCAATAAATTATTTTCCGAGCCAATTCGAATTTGTACGCCTTGTTGATTTCCTGCCTGGAAAAGCGTTTGTACTTGTGGCGTTTTATCCATCAAGTCTAATAACATGCGCACCTTATTAATATCATGAAACTCAGGTTGGTTTAACATATTTGTTTTACCACCGTAATAAACGCGTCCTTCTTCTTGTGCAGAGATTCTATTAAATAGACTCGACACAAAATCACTGTACGCACCAACATGTTCTTTAATAAGCTTTGCAATTTCACCATCCATACGTAAAGGGATTTCAACAAGTGGCTTGCCTACTAATCGTTCATTTAAAATATTCACGACTTTCTCAATACGACGCATTGAAAAATCCTCTGGTAATGTAAACACACGATTTTCAACATGCCCACTATCTGTCACGATAATCGCAACCGCTTGCGTAGAAGATAGTGGGACGATTTGGAATCGTTTGACCTTATGCATATGGACATCAGGACCTAAAATAACAGACGTATACGTTGTTAAATCGGACAAAATATTAGCGGATTCACGAATCATTTGCTCAGTTTCCATTAACTGATCTGCATAGATCGAGCGAATGGATGCAATTTCTTGGTTCGTAATTACTTGAGGTTTTAGCAAATGATCCACGTAAAATCTATATCCTTTTTCCGATGGCACACGCCCCGAAGAAGTATGTGTCTTTTCTAAAAAACCTAAGTCTTCTAAATCCGCCATTTCATTGCGAATCGTAGCAGAACTAAATGACACATTGTCTTTTTTCGCAATTTGACGTGAACCGACCGGCTGTCCAGAAGAGATAAAATCGTCAACGATTACTTGTAACACTTGAAGTTGTCGATTTGTTAACATGATCATCACCTCTTTTTTAGCACTCGTTGTTAGTGAGTGCTAACACTATATTCAATATAACGAATGTTACTTTTTATGTCAACGTATAAGCTTATGAATCTAACAAAAATTGTTGAAAAACTTCATTTCCAACAAAACGCCCCTTATAACTTAATTTCAATGCATCTTCCGTATTTTCCACTAATGCTTCTTTCACAAGTTCCTCAATATGATTTGAAAACAATTGCTCCATTGGTAAATCAAATTTTTCAATAAAATGTTGTTTCGATACACCATCGATTTTACGCAGCCCTAAAAACATTTCTTCTTCAATAGACTCCTGCTTCGTTACAACATGTGTATTTAATAGAGGAAAGTCTCCATTTTCTATTGCTTCAATATATTTTTTTAACGGTCCAATATTTTGATAGCGAACTCCATCTAAGTAACCGCTTGCACCAGCACCAAAACCTGCGTATTCATCATTTTCCCAATAAATACAGTTATGTGTCGATTCAAAGCCTGGTTTAGCAAAATTACTAATTTCATATTGTTTTAATCCATGCGCTTCCATTTGATGCATCAGCATATCATACATTTTTGCTTCTGAATCTTCTCCCGGTAAACTCAATTTACCTTTATTCATGAGGTTATAAAAAATCGTTTTAGGTTCTACAATAAGTGAATACGCTGAAAAATGCGGAAGCTCTAATGAAAAAGCAATATCTAATGTTTCTTGCCACTGTTCAATGGTTTGTCCCGGTAATCCATACATTAAATCGATGCTAATATTATCAAAACCTACCTCTTTTGCATCGCGAAGTGTCGAAAAGACATGGTCATTTGAATGCGTACGGCCTAATTTTTTTAAAATCTCTTGGTCAAATGATTGTACACCTAAACTCAATCGATTGATGCCATATTTTTTTAATACAAGTAATTTATCATGTGTTAATTCATCTGGATTCGCCTCTGAAGAAAATTCTGTCACGTTGTTTACCGGTAAATATAAATGAATTAACTCCATTAATCTTGTTAGTTGTTCAACTGATAAGGATGTCGGTGTCCCGCCTCCTAGAAAAATCGTTTCAATATTTACGAATGCTGTCGGATTTTTTTCAACAGTCATACGCATTTCTTGTCCAATTGCTTCAATATATTCACCTACTGGCTGATTTTTAAAGAACACTTTATTAAAATCACAATAGTTACAAATTTGATGACAAAAAGGAATGTGTATATAAACACCTCTAGCCATTTGTAGATCCCTACTTTCTTTCTCGTTAAAGTTCTGCTTAAGTGTACCGTATTTTCAGCTAAAACTATACCGACAGCTTTTCTCATAAATAAAAGAACGCATCACACTTGCTTTTACAAGTATGATGCGCTCTTTTATATCTTTCTATTTTTATACGGCCGTTGTACGCCATAATTTATTCGATGGTTCAATTCGTTGATTTTGGATTGTTTTTAACTCCGCAATTTTCTTTTGCATGTGAGAAATGTTTTTTTCAAAATGATTTAGACGTTTCTCAATTGTCAAAATTAAACTGTCTAGACGTGCTTCATCTTTGTCTAACATGTTTCTCACCCCTTCAATTTCTACTATGCTAATAGGATAAACCAATGATAGCAGATAGCAGAACGTTTGTATATAACTTTTTACTCATGATTTTGCGCTTTTTCGACGTTACTTAAAAAGACTAAAAGCCATAAATATTGAAATTATTTTTTTACCTAAAGTCTCACTATAATATTCATAAAACTAGATGTAGTTATTTTATACTTGAAAAAAACACCAAATAATTACAAAACAATTCTTCCTATACTAGTCTTTTTACCCTCAGTCCATATTTTAAAACAATTTCCTAACACTTATTGTATTTTTCTATCAATTCCATTCAAACAGTCTTTTTCGTTGGATAGACGATTTGTGCTTCGACGCGTTGTCAACAATGTTTGATTTTTCAAAATCACTAGTACACCAGCAAGTACGACTAATGTTAAATAAACGCTAATACCTCTGCGCCAATTAGCCTCTTTAGCCCGCGGTAAAATATAAAATATAAAAACAGCAATAGCAAGATTTAACCAAGCAGCGCGAGAAAAACTAATCAACACAGCTCCAACAAAAATTATTAATAGCACGAAATATAGTGCTCGATGTCTTTGTTCTAAAAGCCCTAGCATATACACCGCTGGAAGAACAAAATAAGGGCCAAAAACATTTGGGTCCTTAAAGAACATTTTAATACGCTCAAATATAAACCAATCAGGTTTATACCTGGCATAATACCAAAGTAAACACTAAGCGCCACAAGTGCTGTGATAAGAGCTCCTATTGTATAAAAAGTCATTAATTGTTCTGCTAAACGTGTTCGATAAATTTCACCAAACCCGGCTACACCAGACCATGTAATAATTAAATATAGTGTGATTACAAAATAACTCATGCCGTCTATTGCTTCATATGCCATCCATGTTGAAATAAAATTTGCGACAATAAAACCAACTAAAAATAACGTACCAAGTAACGTTTCTTTTGAAACATACAAGCGCTTTAAAAGAATAGCAAGGATGGTTGCCAAAATTAACAATAAATCTGTTGGTGCAGGTTCCATGACAACATAGGAGCTTGTTAGCATGCTAATGATTAAACATAGCATAATCATCCGATCAGATTTCACGCTGTTCTGAGTTGTTGATAACGTTGTCACGCTTATCACCTGTCTTATTCATCACTTGCCACGCAAAGATGGCACATACAATATAGCCTAATGTTGTCATAATACTAATCATCCAAAGCGCTTCAAAATGCGTCATTTTATGGGTGGATGCAAAAAACAATGCCAAAATAATAAACACAAAGCGAATGGACTCTGCAGTAATTTGCATATAAAAAGCCTCACATACTTGGAAAACGCCATTAATTGGTTGTAACACCATTTTTGTGAAATACATTAATGATAGTATTTGAATAAATGTTACCGTCGTATCCCAACCATGACCAAAGAAAAATGTAAAACCAATTGGTGCTAAAATATCGATGCTAGCGATAATAACAAATGCGATAATAAATAGATGCTTCACTGTCTCTAAGCAATGTTTCTTTAAATCTTGTCCTTCTTGCATCATTTTGGCAGCTTGTGATAGATAAACTTGTGTTGCGGAAAACCCAACAAGATTTTCTGGCACTGTTAAAATTTTTTGTGCCAGATAATAAAAACCTGCTGTAGCAACATCAAAATAAGCCGCTAGAAATAATGCCGGTAAATTAACAGCAACGCTATAAATAACATTTGAAATGCTTGATATAAGTGGAAATTTTTTATAGCGTACAAGTATTTCTTTTGCCTGATGAAACGTTGTATGATTCGCTTGTTGTAAATCTTTTTTATAATAGCGTACATACTGTATCATGCCTGTTAACCGCCCCAGCATTTCTCCGAGCAATAAGCCGATGACACCAATATTTAAAAACCCAAATACTAATTGTCCAAAACCTTGTCCGGTATTCATCGAAATTTTTGCTCGATTAATAACGTCGTACTGCTCATAACGCAATGCCCAATTATTCATCGATTGGAAAATGCCTACAAATAATAAGCTCAGCCCTAAAATCCAAAAGAATGAATGCGTTTCACCAATGCCAATCCAAGTCGTAAAAGGGGTCGTCACAAGAAGTAAAATAACGATTCCTGCTACGATAAATGTACTAGCATTTGCAATGAATAATAAAGCCAGCGCCGCCTTTTTTTCTTTTGGCAACACAAGAGCCGCTTCATAACGCAACGAGACAATAATCATCAACACATATAAAATCGACGTAAAAATGGACAATACCCCAAAGTCTTCCGGTGTATACAGTCTCGTTAAAACGGGTGTGATGCAGAGCAGAATGATGCTTGAAACTGCTGAACCAGCAACTAATACAGATAACGCACGAATAAAACGATGCTTCATTTGCTTCTGCAACCACTTCTTCATAGTCAGCTCCCCCTACTTCGCAATGACGATGCCTAAACGATGCATCTTCAGTTGAACGACCTTTTTTAAAATGGATTTCGCTTGCTTTAAAGTGGTTTTTTTCGCATCAACGCAATAAATAAACTGTGTTTGATTAGAGGCCACTAACATCGTTTCTGCGCTATCTAACTGTGATGTTTCAACGAGTACAATATCGTACTGTTGTTCTAACTCATTGTATTTTTGTTGTAATGCAGAGAATGGTGTTGCCGTACTATAGATGAATGCATCGGGCTCGCCTTCATTTGTTTTAACAAAGTGGGCATTCCCTTCTATTTGCTTTAATACAACTACCTGCTTATGCTGCGCTAATAATTGGCTAAGTGGTTGTAAATAACCGCTCTCTTCCTTTGCCGAATTTAATAATAAAACGGTTTTTTTACCCAATTTTACTTCTCCTTGAATTAGCGCCGCTATATGATAAAGCCACTGTTGAGCTGAGTCCTTCTTTGTAACTTTAGCAAGTAAAGGCACATTCAGACGCTGCACATTTGTTTCCGTATCTACCTTTGTGCTATAAATCTCTCACAGTAGACAATAACAAATTGCTAACAGGAGACCAATTACGCCACCAATTAAAATGCTTACTAATTCGTTAAATGTACTATCTTGATTCGATGTACTTTGTGTCGCTGGATTTAGCACAAGTGCTGTATTAATTTTTGAATAATTCGTCAATTCTTTTTTGAACACTGTCGCAATTTTATTAACTAGTTTTACAGGCTCCAGCTCATTATCTGCTTTCGCTGTAATCGTAATTAGTTGTGACGTGTTAATCATCGTAATTTTCACTTGTTCATTGTACTCATTTGTCGTTAAATCAAAATTTCCTTGCTCATTTACTTTCTTAATTAACGCACTACTTGTTAAAACTTCGCGATATGTCTCCATCATATTTTGCGTATACAATAGATTGTCGCTTTTATCTGTCTCAATTAAAATTTCTGTCGTCGCCTCATACTTAGGTTTCATTTGAGTAGAAATAACATACCCTAAGACAATTCCTAAAATTGTAATTAAAAGAATAAGCCATTTTTTACGCCATAGTACTAGTAACAATTCTTGTAATGAATAGGGAGGTTCTAGCGTTTTCATCCGTTAATACGCCCCCTTCCGTTTAATAACTTGCATAATCGTTTTTTGTACAATCTCCACATCCATCTTAAAATTAAAATGTTCTACATAATAACGATCAAATTCAATTTTTTGTCCATGATTAATAGTAGAACGCCCATTAACTTGTGCCCAACCAGTTATACCAGGTTTTACATCTAAGCGTTTTGTTTGATAAGGTGAATAATAGAATGCATAGCTAGGTGTCTCAGGACGTGGACCTACAATACTCATTTCTCCTTTTAAAACATTTAACACTTGTGGAAGCTCATCAATACTCGTTTTACGCAACCACTTCCCTACTTTTGTAATGCGCGGATCCTCTAAATTATCTTTGAACACGAATGTATCTGGGATACCATTTGACCAAGAACTCCGATTTTTTGAATTAACCGGTAAGCCCAATTGATTTGTATACATTGTTCTAAATTTCCATATTGTAAATATTTTTCCTTTTTTACCAACTCGCTGTTGTTTAAAAAAATAGGACGTCCATCGTTTACTAAAATCACAATAACCGCCAGCAAGAAAATAGGTACTAAAAATGGGAGCGCAAGAAGTGAAAATGTTAGGTCGAATATTCTTTTCCCAAATAATTTATATTGCTGCATAAATCCACCTCTTTATCTTCTTTCTATATTCTTTAGTTAAACTAAAATAAGGAAATCAAAACCCAATTTGTTATATTCCTTTGTAAATTGCTATAAAATGAATATATTTTTACTTTTTTTTACATAAAAATGTTTTTTAGAACTATTATATTTTTAAAAATTAAAACTAACAATATAAAACTAACTACTTATTACTTAATTATAAAATCACTTATTAAAACTTTAAAAAAATATAGGTATTTTAGGTTAACAATTATTTCTTTATTGGTAAATTTTAAAGTAAAAAAAGAAGACCCCCTTACGAAAGGTCTTCTTCATATTTTTAATTATTTTTTCGGTTGATCATCGTCCATTTTAAGAACAGCCATGAACGCTTCCTGTGGAACTTCTACTGAGCCAACTTGTTTCATACGTTTTTTACCTTCTTTCTGTTTCTCAAGAAGTTTACGTTTACGTGAAATATCGCCGCCGTAGCATTTTGCTAATACGTTTTTACGCATCGCTTTAATTGTTGAACGCGCAACAATTTTATTTCCGATCGCTGCTTGAATTGGCACTTCAAATTGCTGACGTGGGATTAACTCACGTAGCTTATCAACAATTACTTTACCTCGTTCATATGCAAAGTCACGGTGTACAATAAAGCTTAATGCATCAACCTGTTCAGCATTTAATAAAATATCCATCTTCACAAGTTTCGAAGGTTGATAGCCAATCATTTCATAGTCGAATGATGCATAGCCTTTTGTTGACGATTTTAATTGGTCGAAGAAATCATATACAATTTCAGATAATGGCATTTCATAGAAAATATTAACACGTGTCGTATCAATATAATCCATTGTTAAGAAATTCCCACGTTTACGCTGGCAAATTTCCATAACAGCACCAACATAATCATTTGGAACCATGATATTTGCTTTTACATAAGGCTCTTCGATTTGCTGAATCTTTTGTGGATCTGGCATTTCAGATGGATTCGCTACTTGAACTTCTTCGCCATCTGTCATTTGTACATGATAAATTACAGATGGTGCCGTTGTAATTAAATCAATATTAAATTCACGTTCAATACGCTCTTGAATAATTTCCATGTGTAGTAAACCTAAGAAACCACAGCGGAAACCGAAACCTAATGCTTGTGATGTTTCTGGTTCATATTGAAGGGCCGAGTCATTTAACTCTAATTTTTCTAATGCCTCACGTAAATCATTATATTTTGCAGTATCAATTGGATATAATCCACAGTAAACCATTGGATTTAGTCGACGGTATCCTGGTAATGGCTCTGCTGCTGCATTGATAACAGAAGTGACTGTATCACCGACACGCGTATCACCTACATTTTTAATAGAGGCTGTTAAATAGCCTACATCCCCTACTGTAAGGAAGTCACGTGGCGTCATTTTTGGGGTATGCACACCTACTTCTATAACTTCGAACTCGGCACCTGTCGCCATCATACGAATTGTATCGCCTGGTTTTACAGTTCCTTCTGCGATACGAATAGAAATAATTACACCGCGGTAGGCATCATAAACAGAGTCAAAGATTAATGCTTGTAATGGTGCTTCCGGGTCTCCTTCTGGTGCTGGAACTTTTTCTACGATTTGCTCTAAAATATCTTCAATACCAATCCCTGCTTTTGCAGAAGCTAATACTGCTTCTGATGCATCAAGACCGATAACATCTTCTACTTCTTGACGTACACGTTCTGGATCTGCAGAAGGTAAGTCGATTTTATTGATAACGGGCAAAATTTCAAGATCGTTATCAAGTGCTAAATAAACATTGGCTAATGTTTGAGCTTCAATACCTTGTGCAGCATCTACAACTAAAATAGCGCCTTCACAAGCAGCTAAACTACGTGATACTTCATACGTAAAATCGACGTGTCCTGGTGTGTCGATTAAATGCATTGTATATTCTTGACCATCTTTTGCCTTGTAGTTCAATTGCACGGCATTTAACTTAATTGTAATTCCTCGTTCTCGTTCCAAATCCATTGAGTCTAATAATTGATTTTTCATTTCACGAGATGTTAGTGCTTCAGTTTTTTCTAAAATACGATCGGCAAGCGTCGATTTACCATGGTCGATATGCGCGATGATAGAAAAGTTACGAATATGTGATTGTCTATCTAATAGTTCTTGTCGATTCATTTATTTTCACTCCTATTTAAACTACTAGAATTATAGCAGTCGCAGTAGTACATTGGCAATATTCCGTGCATTTCCTACGAAATTCTTAAAAAAAATGCACTTTTTTTCTGTCAAGTAAATATTCTTTGCATTTCTCTCTTGCATTTACATAACTTGCTTTGCTATAATAATGCTTGTTGTATTAGATACAGACACAAGTTGAGAATTTTGCTCATCTCGATTTATCCTAGGAGGTGAATTTCATGCCAAACATCAAATCTGCTATCAAACGCGTTAAAGTTGCAGAAAAAGCGAATGCTGCTAACGTACAAGTTAAATCTGCTATGCGTACTGCAATCAAAAAAGCTGAAACTGCTTTAGTTGCTAAAGACGAAAACGCTGCTGAATTATTAACAGCTGCAGTTAAATCTGTAGATAAAGCTGCTTCAAAAGGCTTAATCCACAAAAACGCTGCTTCACGTACAAAAGCTCGTTTAATGAAAAAAGCTTAATTCTATATAATATAGAAAGAAAAAAGACGTTCCGATCGGAACGTCTTTTTTCTTTTATTTTATATTATATCCAATCGGTTTCATCAAGAAAAACTCTAAAAATCGCGCACGATTGCCACTCATTGTTTTTAATTGTAAATCTACTTCACCTAAACCATAAAGGGCATCAAGCAATTGTTGGTCGCCAATATGCCCTCGGTCTTCAACAATTCGCTTCACACGATACGGGTTTACTTTCAATTGTTTTGAAATTTGTTGTGGGTGATACCCCTTTGTCAGTAAATAATACACGTTAGACATTAAGCGCACTTGAGATGATATTAATGCTACAAGCGCAATCGGTTCTTCTTTTTGTCGCAATAAATCATGATAAGTTGCTAAAGAAGTCGTTTTGTCTCCTCGAATATACGCATTCAGCAGTTTAAAAACATCTTGTTCAAGTGTTTTGGCGACCATTTCTTCTACTAATGGTGGTTCAATCAATTCATTTGAATTTGCTGTATACAATGCTAGTTTATCAATTTCTGAACGTAGTTGTAGCATATCCATCCCAACCATTTCAATCAGTTGCGCAATTGCCGCATCTGATATCATCGCATTACGATTAGTTACTTCATTTTTCACCCAGATAGCCAGATCGCGTTCTTTTGGTGTTTCAGCAAATAAATAAAGTGCATGTTCTTTCATCTGTTTCGTTATTTTTTTACGTTCATCCAACTTGGGATATGGTGCAATAAACACTGTTACAGAGGTATCTGATGGAAACTGCAAAAAACGCTCTAATTTCTTTAAATCATGATTCAGTTTCTCTTTCCCTTTTTCCGTTGCCTTTAAAAAAGAAGCATTTTTTGCAATCACTAACTTTTTATCGGAGAAAAATGGGATTGTATCTGCTTCATCGATTACTTCATCCACAAGATGCTCTTCTAAATCATAATTCATAATATCAAGTTCGCCTTGTTCTGCTAATTTATCTTTCAATCGACGCAGCGTTTCGTCGATAAAATATGTCTCTTCGCCAACAATAATGTAGACAGGTGCGATATGCCCGTTTGTGATTTCTTTCCATACTTTTTGAAACATATAACCAACTCCTATAATACGTTAAGTATACACAAAAAAAATGCCCACAGTCACCTTCCTCTATTGCTTATATCGAAAATCATACAAATTAACGATTCGTTAACACATACCAAGAGTCTTTCACAATCACCTCTATCGTTCCATCCTCTGCTGTATTTAACGTTGGAATTGAATTTGCGTCAAAACGCGCTCGAATTTCTTGCGCAGGGTGACCATAGCGATTATTAATACCTGTTGAAAAAATAGCAAGCTGCGGCTGCGTTGTTTGTAAAAATGCTTCTGAGCTTGACGTTTTCGAGCCATGATGACCTGGCGATAGAATGGTTGTATGAAGCGTTTTATCATCAAGAAGCTGTGATTCCCCTTCTGCTTCAATATCGCCTGTTAAAAGCGTTGAAAATGCGCCTTTCGACACTTTTAGTACCAGTGAATCATTATTTCCTTCATACGTCGTATCACGTGGCCAAATATACGAAAAACCCACCTCTCCTTTGTTAAAAGTATAACCCGCCATTCTTTCTCGTACAGGAATATGTTGACGCAATGCTTCATCCATAACATCTTTCATAACTGCTTTTTGTGAAGAATTCGGTGTAATATGCACTTCCTTCACTCGAAGCGATTGCATGACTTCCTCTGCTCCTTCTACATGATCAGCATCTGCGTGTGTCAAAATAAGCGTATCAATTGTGGTAAGTCCTCTTCCTTTTAAATAAGGAACGACGACTTGTCGCCCAACTTCATACGGCGAATCACTCGTTTTCCATGCTTCATCTTGAAAACGTAATACACCACCTACATCAATGACATAAACACCTTGGCGATGCGGCAATTCAATAATCGTACAATCTCCCTGTCCAACACTTAAATACGTAATACGAAGCTCATCATTTAATAATGGATTTATTTCAAGCATCATGACAGGAATTAATATGGTACAACTAGCTATAATATAGCGTTTTTTTTCGAATGCCAAAAAAAGAATAAATACTCCAACCATCGCAATGCCCAACCACAGCATATCTGGTTTACCCGGTTGCCAAAGTTGATAAGGCTGTTTTGACATCCAAAGTAAAAACGTCGTTAAATGTTCGCGTAGAGGCTCATAAATACTTAAAAACAGCGCGTTTAACTGTGGCGATAGATACGACAGCATCAAAAAAAAGATATTAAGTGGCAACACAATAAATGAAAATAAAGGCACCATCAGAATATTAACAAAAAACGAGGATAAACTAAGTTCATAAAAATGATGTAACAGAAGCGGATAAACAAGCATCTGACATACAAAGGTTAAAAAGAAAGCATTTTTTAGCCAATGACTTGTCATTAAAATTTTTGTTGAATAAATAAGCGCGACTGTAGCCAAATAAGACAGCTGAAATCCTACTTGATAAATTACACTTGGATTATAGAGAACAAATCCAATAAAAGTTAATGATAATGCATCTGCAGCAGTTAATTTAGTTTGTCTAAGCTGTAATAATACAACAACCATCGTCATAGCTGCCGAACGCCAGACAGATGCTGAACTCCCTGCAAGAACTGCATAAATTGGCAAAGCTATGAGCAAAATTATTTTTGCATGATGAAGACGCAAACCACAAAAAAGTAAAAGCTGATAAAATGCTCCTCCTAATAACGCAATATGAAGACCAGAAATTGCAAATAAATGCGTAATGCCTAATACTTGATAAGCACGAGATAAATCCGAATCGATATCCCGCTGATCACCAAATAATAAAGCCTTTGCCTCCGCTTGTAGCGATTCTGGAAAAGTTTCATCAATATGTGTTAAAAGTGTATAACGATACCTTCCAAGCTTTGTCATAATTCCTGTTTTATAGCGAATAACATTAAAATCCTCAATGTCATATATACCGATAGCATGCTGACTTTTTAAATAATCTATCATTGAAAATTGGTAGCGATGCAATGGCTTATTCGGTTCTGTTAGTTTCCCTTTTGCGTGAATTGTTAGACCTGCTAGTGCTGTATTTTCAATTTGTTCTTTTTGTTTTGCACTCTCTATCGCATATGCCACATAAACTCGACCGTATTCGGACATTGCAAAGCCACGAAGCGTGCGACCGTTGATTTTTGTATTATCTTGAAATGTTAGTTGAATGGTTGATGGGAGAGTTGTAGGTAGCTGTGAGGTCATATGTGTACGCCAAGCTGTTAAAAGTATTAAAAGAAGTAGCGTTATTAAAAATAACGTATTGTGACGACGCCAAATAAGGAAAATGACGTAGGGAATAAAAATCAAAAAAAGCTTTGGCGACACCGAAGCGGCTACTGTCGCTAATAATGTTGCCAAAGCCAAATAAATTACTTCGTTTCTAAAATGTGTTTGCCAAATAATTGCTCCACCTTCTGTTCATAAGGTGCCAATTCTTCTGACGTTGCTCCTTTATCGCGCAGCTCGTTGAGTAATGAAAGGTATAACGTGACTTTTTCATCGCTTAAGAAGTCAATCTTACGTTCATCAAATGGTACATGTACAACATTAACGCCTGCTTGTTTAAACAGTTCAATCGCATACGTATTATTTTTATAGTCTTTTGCATAATATAAATTTTTAATACCTGATTGAATAATTGATTTCGTACAAGGTAAACAAGGAAAATGCGTTACATATAAATCGGCGCCATTTGTTGGTGTACCATATTTTGCACATTGCAATAATGCATTGGTCTCTGCATGAACTGTTCTTACACAATGATTATCAACCACATAGCATCCTTTATCGATGCAATGGTCATCTCCTGATATCGAACCGTTATAGCCCCCTGCAATAATTCGTTTATCACGCACAATTGTCGCACCTACTGCTAGACGTGTACATGTGCTACGTAGCGCTAATAAATGACTTTGTGCCATAAAAAATTGATCCCATGTAATACGCTCCAT
Organism: Kurthia populi; assembly: GCF_042686175.1. Taxonomy (NCBI): domain Bacteria; kingdom Bacillati; phylum Bacillota; class Bacilli; order Caryophanales; family Caryophanaceae; genus Kurthia; species Kurthia populi. The sequence goes on from NZ_JBHUOR010000045.1 coordinate 80,812, forward strand.
ATGAATGCCTCCTAATGATGTCCTACTGTCTAGTTTATCCTTTGACTCTTTTTGACGTCAATGGTTTTACAAGAGGTCAGACTATTGTACAGTAACAAGAGGTCTCAAACGTTCAACAGTTTTATCACCAAAACCTGAAACTTTTTTCAAATCATCAATGCTTTGAAAAGGACCATTTTCTGTACGATATTGAATAATTGTTTTTGCTTTTGCAGGCCCAATTCCATTAATCGTTTGCAAGCCTGCTTCGTCTGCCGTATTAATGTTAACGGCGGTTGTTGAAGATTGTGGTTCTGTAGACTGTGATGTAATCGCTACAGTAGGTGTTTCTATCTCTTCTCCCCGTTTTGGCACATAAATGACCATTTCATCTTGTACATGTGCCGCATGATTAATCGTTTTAGAATCCGCATTGTTTTTATAGCCACCTGCAGCTATTATCGCGTCGTATACGCGGTCTTCTGCATTTACAGTATAAACGCCTGGATTTTTGACAGCGCCCTTAACATCGACGGCTATTGTTGTTTGAATAGATGTCTGAGTAGTAGATTCTGATGTTTTAGATAAAACTTGTTCGTTAGAAGTAGTTGAGAGTTGTTCGATAGGTTCTAAAGGGGTTGTGTGTTCCGTAGATGATTGTTTGAAGAAATAGAAGAGGATGGCAACTAAAACAACGCTGCCAATTAAAAAATATTTTTTATTTTGCATAAAAAAAGGAATTAGCTTCACACCTTTCTTTCGGCATCCATAGAAGCTAATTCCAATATACAATATTTTCTAATTTTTACAAGTTTATTTTACACAATGAAAGAAAATTCTTTCTGAATCAATAGCCGGTGCTTCATCAGTAAAATCTGCTGTCACCGTTATATTCGTAAAACCAGCTTGTTGTAACATTGTCATGTACGTTTCAATCGCATACGTACGTTGATAATGTTGTTCCTCGAAACGTTCATACGTTCCATCAGCTGTCACAACATAAAATAACATATCATGCTTAACAGAATGAGCCGCTTCACCTGGCTCAGTATCCCATAAATACGTAATGTCTCCATCATCGTATGTGAATGGGCTATCCATGAAAATTTCATCCATTTTATAAAGTGAATGGACATCAAAGAACAAGTGACCACCTGTTTTTAATGCTTCATATACATGTGTAAATGTTTGTTCTACCGCTCGTTGTTCTGGCACATAGTTTAATGAATCAATTGGAATTGTCACGACATCCAGGTCATTAAATCCATCTAATTCATCCATCGATTGGCATACGAAGAAAACATTCACATTTTCCTCATAGCAGCGTTCACTTGCAATCATCAACATTTCCTCTGATAAATCCAAGCCACTTACATTGTATCCTACTTTGGCAAATTCAACAGCCATTACGCCTGTACCACAACCAATATCTAGTAAATTTTGATTGTTTGCAGCCGGTGCATGCTTTTTAACCCATTCCACATATGTTGCATACGGAATATCTGTCATTAACGCATCATACACTTCTGCAAAACGACCATAGCTATTACTCATTTGAATCAGTTGCGACGAATGTTTCTGGTGCATCGCCCCATAAACGTTCTAAGTTGTAGTAGCTACGTTCATCTTTGTGGAAAATATGCGCAACAACATCGCCTGCATCAACTAATACCCAGCGACCTGCGTCAAAACCTTCCATACGTTTAACTTCATGCCCTGATTTTTCTGCTTGCTCTTTTACTTCACGAGCGATTGCTTGAACTTGACGTTCAGAACTACCTGTACAGATTAAGAAATAATCTGATAGTAAAGAAATACCTTGCATATTTAATACGACGATATCCTCGGCGCGTTTGTCATCTACTGCTTTAAAAACTGTATCTAAAAGTTTGTGTGTCATTGTTAAATTCCCTTCTTAGTTAGCAATAAATCATTGTAACAATTAAATGAATCTGGAAAAACAGGTTGGTGTTTAGACATCAAAAATTGAATGGAATGACTAAGACATGTAATCATTAAGTCATTTAACTCCATTGATTTTGATGCTTCACGCAACATATCGACGTCTGGAAATTTACGATTTGGTTCAATCATGTCTGCAATATAGATAATCTTTTCTAAATCGCTCATTCCTATTCGACCTGTTGTATGAAAACGAATCGCATTGAGCATATCTTCATCTTCTACACCAAACTCTTGTTTCGCCACATAAGCACCTACTGGTCCATGCCATAATTCATGATGATATACCAATAAAGTTGGATCCATTTTCTGCTCAATAATTGTTTGCTTCATCCATTCGCGGTCTGCATATTTACATGAATCATGTAAAATTGCTGCAATTTCCGCTTTTTTCGGATTTTGTCCGAATTGCTCCGCTAGAGCCATTGCTGTGTCTGTTACGCCAATTGTGTGAATATAACGTTTCTCAGGCATACGGTCTTTCATCGCGGCAAGTAAATTAACGCGTTCCATATAATCCTTCCTCTCGAATATATTGTTCCACTGCTTCTGGCAGTAAATAGCGCACGGTTTTTCCCGTTTGTAGGCGCTCGCGAATAATCGTTGAAGAAAGGTCTATTAGAGGTGCTTCAACGAGCTCCACATCATATGTCGTCTCGCCAAAAAAACCAGGACGTTGTACCCCGACAAAATGCACAATTTTCATAAGCTCATCTATATGATACCATGTGCCAAGTGCATCAATACTATCTCCACCAATGATAAAGTAAAACATTACATCCGCTTCACGTTGCATTAACAATGTCATCGTTTCAAATGTATACGAGACTCCACCGCGCTCGATTTCAAAAGGCTCAAGCTTAAAACGGGGATTGTCCGCAATCGCAAGCCTCGTCATTTCGAGGCGTTCTTCTGCAGTCGCATCACCTTGCTTTATTTTATGTGGAGGTACAGCATTTGGCATAAAGCGCACTTCATCAAGTCCAAGCTGGTCGGCGACTTCATTTGCCATTATTAAATGAGCAATATGGGGCGGATTAAATGTACCACCTAATAGACCAATTTTCTTCATAACCATCATCCTTACGCGTGTGGTAATTCGATTTTACGGTTTTCACGTTTTGACGCTTGTTTATATAATACGACTGTTAAGCCGATTAATTGTACTAATTCTGCATCTGTGCCTTCTACTAATTCTGCTGCAACAACTTTTTTGTCATCTTCGCAGTTATCTAAAATACGCACTTTTAATAATTCGCGTGCATTTAATGCTTGGCGAATTTGTTCGCATTGTGCTTCATTGACGCCGCCTTTACCTACTTGGAAAATCGGGTCTAAATGGTGCGCTTCCGCACGTAAAAATCGTTTTTGTTTACCTGTTAACATCTATTTGTTTCCTCCTAAATTTGCGAGCAGAATGTCCTCTACGACGGCTGCTTTGGGATACACGTCAGTCCAGTAACTATAGGCAAGTGCTCCTTGATGGATAAACATGCCTAATCCTGTCACGACCGTGGCTCCCTTTTCTTTTGATTGTGCTAAAAATGGGGTCATTAATGGATTATACACAATATCCGCGACAATTGCAGTCTTAGATAAATTTTCGAGCGATAATGGCAGCGCAAATTCGCTATGATTAAGTCCTGCAGAAGTCGTTTGTACGATAATATCGAATTCACCAAGTTGTGTTGCCGCTTCATCTAATGACAATGCTTCTGCATTTGTGTCAAGTTCATTACAAATTGCTTGTGCCTTCGATACAGTACGATTAGCAATTGCAATATTTGTATAGCCCTCCTGTACGAGTGCAAAACAAATTCCTCGTGAAGCCCCACCTGCACCAATGATTAATAGACGTTTGTTCTTATGCTGTGTACCTACCGCATCTTCTAACGATTTCACAAAGCCAAGTCCATCGGTATTATATCCTTTATACTGACCATTTTCGAGACGAACGACTGTATTAACAGCCCCCATCTTCTTAGCTAATGGATCTAGTTCATCTAATAGTGGAAGAATCGTTTCCTTATGTGGAATCGTAATATTAAAACCACTAATGCCTAAAACTTTCATCCCTGTAAATGCCTGCTCTAAATTTTCCGGTAGTACATGTAGCGGTAAATACGCCGCATCACGTTCTTCCACTGTCATCCACGTATTATGCATAAGTGGTGACAGTGAATGTTCTATCGGATTCCCAATGACTGCATACCATTTTTTCACATTAATTCCCCCTAAATAAGTGACGGACGAACCATTACTTCTACGCCAGCTGGTGCATGTGCTGCAATGACAACATCTGGATTTTGAATTGTAATCCAACCAAGACCAGAAAATACGATATCTGTTTTTCCTTCTTTGATTGAAAATTCATGACGCACTAGTTCTGGTAATTGCTCGATAAACTCTTTCGTTGGTGGCGCAAGAAGCTCCCCTTTATGTGTTGCATAAAGTTCATCTGCATTTTCTAACTTCGTACGGTGAATGTTTAAGTCATTCGCAATGTGCACAGTAAAGTTTGAACGCATTCCTTGAATAAAATCAAAACGTGCTAACGCGCCAATAAATAACGTTTGTTCTGCATTTAATTGGAATGTTTTCGGTTTAATTTCTTTCTTCGGCATAATATATTTTAACTCTGACGGATCAATATAGTGTGCCATTTGGTGATGATTAATAATCCCAGGTGTATCAAAAATTGCTTTTTTATCATCTAATGGGATTTCAATCATATCAAGTGTTGTACCTGGGAAGTATGATGTTGTAATAATATCTCCTTGTCCAGTTGCTTGTTTGATAATACGGTTAATGAATGTTGATTTTCCTACATTCGTACAGCCAACTACATAGACATCTTCACCGCGACGATATTCTTCAATTTTTGTCATTGCTTCTTCAATGCCTGTCCCTTTGTGAGCAGATACGAGTAAGACATCAATTGGTTTTAAACCAAGTTGTTTTGCTTCTTGACGAAGCCAGTTAACAACTTTTTTAGGATTAATTGATTTTGGTAATAAATCGACTTTATTCGCGATTAAGAGTACCGGATTATTCCCTACAAAACGGTGTAAGCCTGGCAACCAACTTCCGTTAAAGTCGAAGATATCTACAATTTTCACAATCAATCCTTTTTGTGTACCAAGGCCATTTAAAATACGTAAGAAGTCATCATCTGTTAATGCGACTGGTTGTAATTCATTATAATTTTTTAAACGGAAGCATCGTTTGCAAATAATTTCTTCTTTTTCTAAAGCAGATGCTGGTGCAAAACCAGGTGCTTTTGGATCTTCCGTTTGGATTTGCGTGCCGCAACCAATGCAGTGTGGCATTTCGTTCATAATTTATTTTTCCCTCCAAGTTTCAATACCTTTTTTGCGTAAATAATTAAATACGCGACGTTCAAGGCGACGGTTTAATTTTGTAACAAGGCCGTCTGATTGAGCGACAGGTTTCACTAAAATTGTATGCAGATGAAGTGCATTCGCACCAAGCATATCCGTCATCATCTGGTCTCCTAGCATCAACACTTGATGTGATGGTAGATTCATCAATTGTAAACCACGCCGAAAAGCATTTGTTAATGGTTTTCTAGCTTGGAAAATGTACGGTAAATCAAGTGGTGCTGCAAAATGCTTCACACGTGCCTCTTTATTGTTTGACACAATGACCACTTGAATGCCTGAATCACGAATAAGCTTTAGCCAAGCCATTAATTCTGGCGTGGCATCTGCGCGGTCCCATTCTACTAATGTATTATCAAGGTCTGTAATAATCCCTCTAATTCCTAAAGAATGTAATTTCTCAGGTGTCACGTCATAGACAGAATCAACAAACTCTCTTGGCATAAAACGTTTATACAAAACTATTTCCCTCATTTTTCGATTATTCATTGTGCAACAAGTTACTTAAACGATTATAACACATCCGCAAACGCTTCACCCACTCGGATTGATGCGTTCTTTTGAACATTATTTAAGAATGTTACACAATCTTTTTCAAATAGCATAATCACTGTCGAACCAAATTCAAAATAACCAACTTCTTCGCCCTTTGTCCATTGCTCTGTCGTATTTGTCAGTTTAATTGAATTAACAAACATTGCACCCACTTTAATAAATGCAGCGTTTCCACATGTCGCGCTTAATTCCGTAACAAGTCGATAATTATGCGATAGCGGTTGCTTTCCATATGTTAAACCTAATTGATTCACTGGATAAGAATGATTACCAAGCACATACTGACGAAGTACGGTCGCATCTAACGGACTATGTATACGATGATAATCTGCTGGACTTAAATAAAAGACAATAAATTGCCCCTCTTCATAGCGTTTCGCATGTTCTTCTTTCCCTAATAAATCTTGAAGAGAATAATTTTTTCCTTTCACCCTAAATTTTTGCTGTACTGTAATATTTCCAAAAGATTCGATTTTTGCATCTACTGGGCTAACAATTTCATTTGAGGCAATTGGGCGTGCTTCTGTCATTAATTTTCTTGTGAAAAATGTTTGTAAAGTTGGAAATTCATCTAATTCTTTTGAAACTTCTGTTGTATCAATTCTGTAGAATTGTTTATATGATGGAATGAAACTTTTGCTAATACGGCTCGTCATTATATGTTGAAGCATTTTTGATGTTATTTTGTTATTTGTTAGTTCGATCATAGTGCGGTATACTTTTTCTTTAAGCATCTAGTTTAAACTCCCTTGTTATCTGTTTGGTTTCTTAACTAACAGTATAATAAAGCTATAAGAAAATAAAGGAGCATAATTTATGTTTTTACTCCAAAGAGTCGATGAGACTATAAAAAAAGTAAAGTCACAACTAGCGAATATTGTTACTTTATGTAATATTTCATTCGGTGGTGCCTCGATTATGGCAACGTTTAACGAAGCCTATAGTCATGCCGTCCTTTATATTTTCATTGCAGCGCTGTTGGACCGCTACGATGGGAAAATCGCTCGAAAATTCAACCAAGAATCTGAACTTGGTAAACAACTTGACTCAATGAGTGATATTATCTCATTCGGTGTCGCTCCGGCCTTATTATTATATTCATATGTATTATTCCAACTAGGTCCTGTAGGTATGATTGCAGCCGTATTATATATTGTATGCGGCGCATTTCGTCTTGCGCGCTTCAATGTCACTGAAGCAAATGGTTGTTTCACGGGATTACCTATTACTGCAGCAGGTGTTATTTTAACCGCTTCATTCTTGATTGCACCATTTATCAATCCAGGAGTTTACTTGGTTATTTTCCTTGTACTATCTTATACAATGGTTGCAAATTTTCAGCTAAAAAAAATATAGTGGACAAAATGTAAGAGGCTGGGACATAAGTAGAAATTCCAGTCTTTAATAGAGAAGGTGATGTCGAATTTGACATCACCTTCTCTATTTTTATGCGCAAATTGGGAATTACCATTC
>NZ_JBHUOR010000046.1:0-520 GCF_042686175.1 Kurthia populi
CCACCCCGGCATAATTGGAGCGGAAGACGAGGTTCGAACTCGCGACCCCCACCTTGGCAAGGTGATGTTCTACCACTGAACTACTTCCGCATTATGCAAAGATTAATTTTTTAATCTGGCAATATAAAATTTTAAAATAAAATGGTGCGGGTGAAGGGAGTCGAACCCCCACGCCTTGCGGCGCTAGATCCTAAGTCTAGTGCGTCTGCCAATTCCGCCACACCCGCATATAAATGGCTGGGGTACCAGGATTCGAACCTGGGCATGACGGAATCAAAATCCGTTGCCTTACCGCTTGGCTATACCCCAATATTAAAATGGTGGAGGGGGGCAGATTCGAACTGCCGAACCCGAAGGAGCGGATTTACAGTCCGCCGCGTTTAGCCTCTTCGCTACCCCTCCAGAAAAAATATTAAAATGGTGGAGGATGACGGGATCGAACCGCCGACCCCCTGCTTGTAAGGCAGGTGCTCTCCCAGCTGAGCTAATCCTCCGATATTATAATAGCCTAGCAACGTCC
>NZ_JBHUOR010000047.1:0-533 GCF_042686175.1 Kurthia populi
CTCAACCCAAACTTGGTAGATCGTCACATTTAGCGATCAAACATCGCTTCTAATTCGGCACGTGCCTGGTCAAATCCAAGATGACAACGTGCGAGGAAGCGTGTGTTGTAGTCATTTAATTGTGAAACGAGGAAGCGTTCTAGTGATGCTTCGTTCGGAAACTGTTCCTTACGTTTCGTATATTTTTTCAGCTGTTTATTCACCGATTCAATCAAATTTGTTGAGTAAATACTACGGCGAATCGACTGTGGAAAAGCGTAGAACGTTAAAATGGCATCGCCTTTGACCATTGGCACGAGCTTCGGATAGGCAGTCTGCCACTTTTTGATAAAGCGTTCGCGTGCTTCAATCGCTTCTTCTAGCGTTTCAGCACGATACACTTGTTTGAAGTCGTCACACACTTCTGCACGATCTTTCGTCCGCACTTTATGACTCAAATTACGCTGCACATGAACGAGGCACGTTTGATAACGCGCGTGCGGATACACTTCAGAAAGCATCGTTTCCATACCTTTTAAGCCATCTGAAATAAA
>NZ_JBHUOR010000048.1:0-538 GCF_042686175.1 Kurthia populi
CGTAATCATAGTACGTGCTACGTGGAATACCTGCGAATGCCACAAGCGCCTTCACCGAGTATTTATGCCTTAATTCATAGATGACTTTTACTTTGTCTTCTTTGGTGATTTTTCCTTGGCTTGAACTAAGGCGTTCAACTTTTTTAAATACTCGTTTTCCATACGTAGACGATTGATTTCTGCTTGAAGTGCTTCTGGTGAGCTTTCAGCTGGCTGTTGTTTTGGTTGTTTCTTCGTTTCTTTTTTCATAGATGGACGCCCCTTTGATTTTGGTTCAAGGGCCTCTAGGCCACCAGACGCCATCTGTTTTTTCCAAGAATACACCATTGTATAACTAGAAATTTTAAAGAGCGCTGCCGTTTCCATCAGTGATGCACCGGATTGAACCATATAATTAAGTACATTTAGTTTAAAGGGTACAGGATAATTTGTATAGGAATTTTGAAACGCTTCTTCACCATGTAATTCATATAATCTCAACCAAAATTGAAATTGGGATCTTGTGACACACACCTGAGAGGCATACTCTTTTTGTGAA
>NZ_JBHUOR010000049.1:0-551 GCF_042686175.1 Kurthia populi
AGGAATTGATTTAGGTATCACCGATTTTGCGATTCTGTCTACTGGACGTAAAGTGGATAACCAACGCTTTACAGCCAAAATGGAGCAGAAGTTAAAACGTGAGCAGCGCAAATTATCCCGTCGCTATGAGCAAGCGAAAAAAGAGGGTCGTAACCTACGTGAGTGCATGAACTACCAAAAGCAACGTCGTAAAGTGGCTCGTTTGCGTGAGCGTGTTGCTTTTCAACGTGAAGATTTTTTAAATAAACTGTCAACGGCATTGATTCGTCACTATGACGTCATCTGCATCGAAAACTTAAATACCAAAGGCATGTTGAAAAATCATAAGTTAGCGAAAGCGATTCGTGATGTGTCATGGTCTTCTTTTGTACAAAAACTGATGTATAAGGCAAAATGGTTCGGTAGAAAAATTGTTGAAATCGACAGATTCTTCCCATCGAGCCAACTTTGTCATACTTGCGGTCATCGAGATGGCAAGAAACCATTAGCTATTCGTGTGTGGACTTGTTCATCTTGTGGTACGATACTAGACCGAGATATTAATGCAAGTA
>NZ_JBHUOR010000005.1:0-1688 GCF_042686175.1 Kurthia populi
CATGACTCACCATTTTTTCTAACGCGGGTGTGGCGGAATTGGCAGACGCACTAGACTTAGGATCTAGCGCCGCAAGGCGTGGGGGTTCGACTCCCTTCACCCGCATTATTTTATTTTAAAAATTTATATTGCCAGATTAAAAAATAATCTTTGCATAATGCGGAAGTAGTTCAGTGGTAGAACATCACCTTGCCAAGGTGGGGGTCGCGAGTTCGAACCTCGTCTTCCGCTCCAATTATGCCGGGGTGGCGGAACTGGCAGACGCACAGGANCTTTAATTAACTTATATATATTTTTTATGCGCCCATAGCTCAACTGGATAGAGCGTCTGACTACGGATCAGAAGGTTGTGGATTCGACTTCTGCTGGGCGCACCATTTTATTTTATGTTCGGAATGTAGCTCAGCTTGGTAGAGCACTTGGTTTGGGACCAAGGGGTCGCAGGTTCGAATCCTGTCATTCCGACCATTTATAATGGGGCCTTAGCTCAGCTGGGAGAGCGCCTGCCTTGCACGCAGGAGGTCAGCGGTTCGATCCCGCTAGGCTCCACCATTATTTTTTTAACTAACCAATTATTATTATGGCGGCCTAGCTCAGCTGGCTAGAGCGTCCGGTTCATACCCGGGAGGTCGGGGGTTCGATCCCCTCGGCCGCCATACCTAAAGAAGGACCTTTAGCTCAGTTGGTTAGAGCAGACGGCTCATAACCGTCCGGTCGCAGGTTCGAGTCCTGCAAGGTCCACCATCTAAAAAAACTCGATTTATTTTTTTCTTTATATATATGGAGGTATACCCAAGTCTGGCTGAAGGGATTGGTCTTGAAAACCAACAGGCGGGTCAAACCGCGCGGGGGTTCGAATCCCTCTACCTCCTCCATTTTTTAATTTAATATTTATTATCGCGGGGTGGAGCAGTGGTAGCTCGTCGGGCTCATAACCCGAAGGTCGCAGGTTCAAATCCTGTCCCCGCAACCAATGGTCCGGTAGTTCAGCTGGTTAGAATGCCTGCCTGTCACGCAGGAGGTCGCGGGTTCGAGTCCCGTCCGGACCGCCATTTTTAATTTTAATATGGGTTTGTAGCTCAGTTGGTAGAGCATTAGATTGAAGCTCTAAGTGTCGGCGGTTCGATTCCGTCCAAACCCACCACGCGGGTGTAGTTTAGTGGTAAAACCACAGCCTTCCAAGCTGTTGTCGGGAGTTCGATTCTCCTCACCCGCTTATTTTTTTTACTCACTATTCTATTCTATAGTTGAGTCAGTAAGTAGAAGTTATACATAACAAACTTACTATTATATTATTCCGTTGTAGCTCAGTTGGTAGTAGCATCTGACTGTTAATCAGAGGGTCGCAGGTTCGAGTCCTGCCAACGGAGCCATATGGAGTAGTACTCAAGAGGCTGAAGAGGCGCCCCTGCTAAGGGTGTAGGTCGGGTAACCGGCGCGGAGGTTCAAATCCTCTCTACTCCACCATTTAAGGCCCCTTGGTCAAGCGGTTAAGACACCGCCCTTTCACGGCGGTAACACGGGTTCGAATCCCGTAGGGGTCATAACTTCATCCATAGAAGAAGGGGCTGGGACATAAGTAAAAATTCCAGTCTTTAATAGAGAAGGTGATGTCGAATTTGACATCACCTTCTCTATTTTTATGCGCAAATTGGGAATTACCATTCCCTTATTGCGTATTTTCTTAA
>NZ_JBHUOR010000050.1:0-572 GCF_042686175.1 Kurthia populi
ACGAATTAAGGCAAAATTAAAAATGAGCCCGGTACAATACCGAACTCATTTTATACAAGCTGCTTAAACAAAATAACCGTGTCTAACAATTAGGGGTCACTTCACTTATGATTTTTCAACATGCCTTTTGTGTTTAAGTCTTCAAGACAGATGACATCATAGTGACGAATCAATGCCGTTGACAGTTTATTTAAAAAATCTTCTCGTTGAAACGCGACACGCTCACGCAAACGAGCCACTCTACGACGTTGCTTTTGGTAGTTCATGCACTCACGTAGGTTACGACCCTCTTTTTTTGCTTGCTCATAGCGACGGGACAATTTGCGTTGCTCACGTTTTAACTTCTGCTCCATTTTGGCTGTAAAGCGTTGGTTATCCACTCTACGTCCATTAGACAGAATCGCAAAATCGGTGATACCTAAATCAATTCCTACAGCTTCCTTTGTTTGAGGCAATGGCTTAAAGTTTGGTACTTCGCATTGGACAGACACGTAAAACGTACCACTCGCATTGTATTTAATGGTTGCGCGCATAATGCGACCTTCAATATTACGCGACTTCGCAAATTTTAC
>NZ_JBHUOR010000051.1:0-608 GCF_042686175.1 Kurthia populi
TCTAGAATCGCATTGGCTAACTTTGCTTCTTGAAAAATCCCATCCCATTCTTTAAAATTTACGTTCGTTGTAAATATGGTACTTCTATGCTCATAACGTCTATCAATAAGTTGAAAGAAGAGTTTCGCATCATCAGCTTCGATTGGTAGATAGCCGATTTCATCTATAATTAATAATTTGTATTTCGTATAGTGCTTCAATCGACTTTCAAGTCGATTCTCAAGATGAGCTTTCTTAAGATTTTGAATTAAATCATGACACTTCACAAAATAAGTGCTAGTACGTTTTTTTGCTGCTGCTATTCCAATAGCTGAAGCTAAATGTGTTTTACCAACCCCACTGGGCCCAAGAAAGACGATGTTTTCTTGATTTTCAATAAATCTTAATGTCAATAAATCCTGAATTTGCTGCTGATTTATAGATGGTTGGAACTCAAATTCAAAGTCCTTTACTTCTTTTAAATTTGGGAAAGCACCTACTTTCACCATTGCGTGAATCATATTTTTTTCTCTGAGATCAACTTCATAACTTGTCAATTTAATCAAAGTATCGACGAATGTAGTTTGATTAGCGATGCTGAAGTCGATGACTTCATCTAAATGTAGTGC
>NZ_JBHUOR010000052.1:0-709 GCF_042686175.1 Kurthia populi
ACTTTCATTGATCAACAATCGACCAAGAAAGTGCCTCAACTGGAATACCACACAGGATGCATTTGAATGTGAAGTGGTGCAGTTAATTTGACAATCTATCGTATAAAAAAAGTTCATTGTTGTATAGAGGACGTTTATAATAGAAGAAAAGGAGGTTTTTTCATGCAATTAGAACAAATTATGAGCAAAGAACATTTAGAACAAACATTGATTGGTACGCTTGGGATAGAATTTCAAGAATTAACGAAAGAGCGCGTTGTGTGTACAATGCCGGTTGGACCTAAAACACATCAGCCACTTGGATTATTACATGGTGGCGCCTCGGTTGCGTTAGCAGAAACAGCTGCATCCATCGCGGCCTTTTTAAATGTAAATCCAGAAACGCATTATACAGTTGGCTTAGAAATTAATGCTAATCATATTCGCGGCAAACGAGACGGTATCGTGACAGCCATCGCAACACCTCTTCATATCGGGCGTTCAACAATGGTATGGAATATTGATATTGTCGACGAACAGCAACGTCAAATTTGTATTTCACGCTGTACAATGGCAGTAGTCGAACAAAAAAAATAAGCTACATACAAAAAAAGGCAGCGTATCCATGAACTGCACCCCAATTGTTAGACACAATCTAACAATTGGAGGTGTGGTTTTTTTATGACGAAATTTACGAGCGCATTAAAATTAGCGATTGTACAGGGATTTA
>NZ_JBHUOR010000053.1:0-770 GCF_042686175.1 Kurthia populi
TCGTGCGATGGCTGGGATGACTTGTTCTTCTAACAGTTGTTCGTATAATTGATTTGATTTTTCGATTAAGTTTGTTTGAAACTTTTCAATCGATTTTTTCCATTTAAAAGTGAACTTATTGGCATTCGCCTCAATTTTTGTACCATCAATAAAAATCGCTTGTTGATCAATTAGCTTTTCTTCGACAAGCTGACAACGGAATTGGACAAAACATTGACGTAGTAATTCCTGCATCTGTGGATGAATTCGGAAACGATTAATTGTGCGATAACTTGGTTCATAACCTTGCGCTAACCATTTCATACGGATACTATCTTTTGTTAAGTCTTCCATGCGTCGACCTGAAAAGACCGATTGCGTATAACCACACAGAATAATTTTAAGCATCATTTTTGGATGATAGGACGGACAGCCCGTTTCTTGATAAAAAGGAGCGAAAGCTTCTTTCGGAATACTTTCTACAAGATGGTGAATGTGAAAGGCAATATCATTTTTTTGTAATTTCACTTCTAAATCTAGCGGTAATGTAAGTTGATTCATGTTATAATTTTTAAACATAAGGACACTTCTTTCGTTTAAGATTTGGTAGTAGGATACTTAAATTTTAACAGGAATTGTCCTTTTTTCTATAAGGAATTTTTGATAGAAGTATATAAAAGTTGTTCGGAGTGGAGGACGCGACTTCTGCGGGAACAGCACGAGCGGAATATCCATTTTTTTCGCGCCCTCGCGAAAAAAATTAGATGGAGCCGTGCCCGCGAAAAGCGTCG
>NZ_JBHUOR010000054.1:0-791 GCF_042686175.1 Kurthia populi
CAAGAAGATGAATCGACCGGATCCAGATGCCAAGTTAAAAGAGGATATTCAAGCGATTTATAACGAACATGAAGGTCGTTACGGCTATCGTCGAATTCGCGATGAGCTCGCGAATCGCGGTCAAAAAGTGAATCATAAAAAGGTTCAACGTCTTATGAAAGCCTTAGGCTTAAAATGCATGGTGCGTATGAAAAAATATAAATCTTATAAAGGAACAGTTGGTAAAATTGCGCCAAACATTTTAAATCGTCATTTTAAAGCTGAAGCGCCAAATGAGAAGTGGGTAACGGATATTACGGAGTTTAAACTATTTGGAGAGAAGCTTTATTTATCACCTGTTTTAGACTTGTTTAATGGTGAAATTATTACCTATACAATCGGCTCTAGACCAACGTATTCTTTAGTTTCAGAGATGTTAGAAAAGGCTTTAGAGCGTTTACCAGAAGAGCACCAACTACTGATGCATTCTGATCAAGGATGGCATTATCAAATGAAGCCATATCGTGATGCGCTTCAATCAAGGGACATCGTACAAAGTATGTCTCGTAAAGGAAATTGTCATGATAATTCCGTGATGGAGAATTTCTTTGGCATTATGAAATCAGAATTTCTCTACCTAAAGGAATTTGAAAGTGTCGATCAATTTAAAGAAGAACTAAAGAAATATATAAATTATTACAACACAAAACGAATTAAGGCAAAATTAAAAATGAGCCCGGTACAATACCGAACTCATTTTATACAAGCTGCTTAAACAAAATAACCGTGTCTAACAATTAGGGGTCACTTCA